>JABUFC010000018.1 GCA_013314715.1 Bacteroidales bacterium
TTACTGTTATTGAAGCGGTGGATGCACCGGTACTCCAACTATAAGATGAACCACCACTCGCGGTTAAGGTGGTGCTTTGACCATTACATATCGTTGAAGTGCCACTTATAGATGGAGTTGGTAAGGGATTAACCGTAACATTTATGGAGCCATGTCCCGTGGTACAACCTGTTGGACTTGTTACCGTAACAGTATAGGTACCACTAGAATTTACAGTTATTGTTTGACTTGTAGCCCCTGTATTCCAATGATAAGCGGGATAACCAGAGCCTGCATTAAGTGTTACACTGCCTCCAGAACAAAAAGTGGTGGGTCCACTTGCAGTAATAACAGGATTAATTACTTCTGCTGGTACATAAGTAATATATAAATCTGCTTTATTAATACACATAGCTGTTCCACTGCATATTTGAAAAGTATTAGTTCCACCATAAACATAACCTGGTAAACCGCAAATATATGAACCTGTTGCACCAACAGAAGTTGCACAAGGATTAACATCACAAAAACACCCTGAATTTCCATCATAAGCAGTAGATACTGGTTGACCATTAACATAACCATTTATTGAAGAGCCAACACAATTAGCTGTCCAATAATATACTTGTATATTAGTAACTAAATTACCCGGTGGCACAGGGTCAACAAAAGTCATGTCCTTACATGGTGGAGTGTCTCCACAATAACTTCCCGGGGTATTGGTACACCAATAATCGGCACCGCAAACAGCACATCCACCACAAGCTTGAAATCCACCATATGTAATGGTGGTCATAATCGTTGTTTGAGCCAAAACAAATAACGAATTAATCCCAAAAATTAATAGTAATATTACTTTTTTCATGGTTTTCAATTTTAAGCAAAATTACTTATTTTTACGACATAACCAAAAAAAAGTTTAAAAATGTTAAAAAAATTAAATGTGCAATAAAATGCTAATAAACCCTGTAGTTGAGTATTATCAATTTACAGTGAATGAGGTATAAATTAGTTATTTTTTAACGTAAACTTAAAATAAAATTACTTAAATTTAATTTTAAAATTGGTCTAAAATCTTTCTCTGAAAAGAAAGTTATAGGATATTGAAATAATCCATACCTTTGCAGTATATACTTAATGAATGAAAAGTTTTTTATTTATTTTATTTGCTTTTTTGTCGATTGCTACATATGAACAAAATTTCGACAAAGCTGTTGTAATTACCGAAAAAGATTCTACACAAATACATTCAAATATGTATAGGTACAATAAGCAGTTTAAAGCAGACCTTTCAAATTATTCATTCCCAACTGATACCGGATTGTATAAAAAGGTATTTCATAATCCACCCGTTTGTCAGGGCAATACGGGGACATGCTGGTGTTTTTCTACCACATCTTTTTTCGAGAGCGAAGTTTTTCGCCTCACCGGCAAAAAAGTAAAACTATCTGAGATGTACGTTGTTTATTGGGAATATGTAGAACGAGCTATTGATTTTGTAAAAACTCATGGTAAAACTTATGTCGATGAAGGTTCAGAAGCCTCAGCTTTACTTAGGATTTATCAAAAATATGGTGCTGTACCCCTTGCTGCATACGAAGGCAAACCTACATACCGAAAGCAGCATAGCCATAGAACAATGGTGAAAGAAATAAAGAATTTTTTAGCACAGGTAAAAGAAAATAATATCTGGAACGAAGTATATGTGGTGAATGTAGTTAAATCATTGCTCAATGCAGAAATGGGCGTTCCTCCCACCTCGTTTTTGTATGACGGAAAAGAATACACCCCCCAAGAGTTCTTAAAAGAATATTTGCAAATAAATCCGGTTGCCTATTTCAATTTTATGTCAACCCTTACAGCTCGTTATTACGAAAAAAGCGAACTTATTGAAAACGATAATTGGTGGCACTGCAGAGAATATTACAATGTTCCAATCGATACATTTGTTAAACTTATTAACAAGGCACTAGAAAATCAATACAGCGTGTGTCTATGTGGTGATGTAAGCGAAGCCGGCTATGACCATAATGAATTAAAATTAGCGGCTATTCCAATTTTTGATATTCCTGAAAATCAAATAAACGAATCGTCAAGAGAAATGCGTTTACAAAACCAAACAACCACCGACGACCATTGCATTCATATGGTGGGTTATTACTATAAAAATGGAAAGTATTGGTATTTGATAAAGGATAGTAATGGAAATACCTTTGATGGTCTATTCCCCGGATATCGCATTTATAGCGAGGATTACGTTAAATTAAAAATGATGAATATTTTGATTCATGGTAATGCCGCTCGATGGTTATTAGATAGAATCGTGAAATGAATGCGAAAGAGTTAATACGAAAAATGTTACCGGGCTTATTGCCCCTTCTTATTTTTATCATAGCCGATGAAGTTTTTGATACTGTAGTAAGTTTATCTATTGCAATTGCTGTTGGTATTTTTCAAGCGATATGGATTTTTATCAAAGAAAAAAGATTCGATTATTTTGTATTGCTCGACACCGGATTAATTATAATTCTTGGTCTTATCTCCATCATATCGCACGATGAATTGTTTTTTAAACTTAAACCAGGAATCGTTCAGGTCATTATGTGCATCATGTTGCTATTTATAGCATTTGCACCTCCAACGTTTTTAGCAGCTATGATGGGACGTTATGGCTTAAACACAGAATTGAACGAAGAAAGTGTTCGTATTTTACGTAGAAACATGAAATTATTAAGCGTTTTATTATTACTCCATACCGGATTAGTTTTTTACTCTGCATTTTACATGTCAAAGGAGGCTTGGGGTTTTATAAGCGGCGTGTTACTTTATCTTATTTTTGGTGTATATTTTTTGGCTGAGTTTCTTCGTATGTATTGGAATAAAAGAAAATTTGCCAGCGAAGAATGGGTTCCACTGGTTGACGAAGCAGGGAAAATTGTTGGCAAAGCCCCTCGCTCTATGGTTCATAAAGATAAAAATTTACTACATCCGGTTATTCATGTACACATATTTAATAAAGAACGAAAATTATTTTTGCAAAAAAGAGCTTCAAATAAACTTGTACAACCTGGGAAATGGGATACTGCTGTAGGTGGACATATCTCATGGGGCGAAACCATTGAACAGACGATAAAAAGAGAAACATTCGAAGAACTTGGCATAGAATTACAAAAAACAATATTCATCGGAAAATATATTTGGCATTCCGAAATCGAAAGCGAATTAATTTATGTATTCATAACCGAATATAATAACACTATATCTCCCAAAAACAACGAAATAGATGACGGAAAATTTTGGTCAAAAAAAGAAATTGAACTAAATTTGAACAAAGGAATATTTACACCTAATTTTGAACATGAGATTCCATATATAGAGCATTTTTTCGATAAAAAAAATAAATGGTAACATGTTTATTTTAGCAGATAGCGGTTCAACTAAAACAACTTGGTCCATTGTTGACAAACATGGTCATATCATTGAAAAAGAAACAATAGGGCTTAATCCGTTGCATGTGAATAAAGAACTAATTAGCAACACTGTTTTTCATGTAACAAAAGACATCCCCTACCACGAAATTCAATATATTCATTTTTATGGTGCTGGCTGTGCGTCAAAAGAAATGCAAAAATTGGTTCAACTTGCTATAAAAGATGTTATTAATAACAATAATATTTTTGTTGACAGCGATATTTATGCTGCCGCTCATGCTTTACTCCAAAATCAAGAAGGTTGGATTGCTATTCTTGGCACTGGTTCTAATTTAGCTTATTACGATGGTAAAACTATTTTAAAACATACCCCATCGCTTGGATATATTTTAGGCGACGAAGGAAGTGGTTCATATTTAGGGAAAGAACTACTAAAACTATATGCTTATAAAAAAATAGATAAAGAGCTATGTAACGAATTTGAAAAGTTTTTAAACCTCTCATTAAACGAAATACTCGTAGAAATATACCATAAACCCAATGCAAATCGTTATTTAGCCAATTTTACGTATTTTATTAAAAAACATCGCCAACACCCCGATATACAAACACTACTCAACAATGCTTTTGAATTGTTTTTAAAAACTCACTTAGAACCTTTTATAGATAAATATTCACAAAACATTGCTTTTTGTGGATCAGTTGCTTCTATTTTTAAAGAAGAATTAATACAGGCTTGCCAATTTTATCATTTAAACATTCAAGCTATTGAATCGTCTCCCATGAAAAAGCTTATTCGCTATCATCTTAACAATAAACGTATATAACTAGTTTTCAGAAGTATTAACAAACTTAACAATTTCTTAACATACCTTCTTTTATAATATTCGACCTTTGCAAAAATATATAAAACATATAATTATGGGACTTAATAGTTTTTTTCAAATTCTTGTGCCAAAAGACAAAAAATTTTATCCTTCGTTTAAAGAAGCAACTAGCAATTTAGTGGAAGTTTCAGAAGTGCTCATTTCACTAATGAAAACTGATAACTGGGATGACAGAATAAAACTCATATCAAAAATTAAAGAATTAGAAAAAAAAGGTGATGATGTCACTCATAAAATGTTTGATATGCTCAACAGTTCCTTCATAACTCCATTCGACCGAGAAGATATTCACAATTTAATCTCATCCATTGATGATGTAGTCGATTATATAAATGGTGCTGCTCAACGATTTTTATTATATAAACCCAAATCGAACTCTACCGATTTTTTAAAACTTGCTGAATTAATTTTTGATGGTTCAAAATCAATTCAAAATGCCATTGAGCATATTGACAATTTAAAACATCCTCAACAAATAAAAGAAGCTTGCATTCACGTTAATGAAATTGAAAACCTGGCTGATGATGTTTACCACATTGCCATTTCACAATTATTTGAAAAGGAAACAGATACAATAGAATTAATAAAGAAAAAAGACATTCTTCAGATTTTAGAAAAAGCTACCGACAAACTTGAAGATGCTTCGGATGTTATTAAGTCTATTATGATAAAACAAGCTTAATATGAGTACACTTGTTATTATTATTATAGCCATTGCCCTTATTTACGACTTTTTAAATGGGATGAACGATGCAGCAAACTCAGTAGCAACTATAGTAGCAACTAGGGTTTTATCTCCATTTATGGCAGTTCTATGGGCAGCAATATTTAATTTTGCTGCTTATTTTATATTTGGCTTACATGTTGCCAATACGATGGGCAAAGGCATAGTAGAACCTCATGTTGTTGAACCTTGGTTTGTATTTTCTGCATTAGTTGGCGCTGCTGCATGGGTATGGTTATGCACTCAATTAGGTTTACCTATTAGTGTTTCGCATGCTCTTATTGGTGGTATGGTTGGACCTGCTTGGTTCGTTTTTGGACCCGATGCTGTTATAGGTTCAGGTATTATAAAAGTTGTAATTTTTATATTTGTTTCCCCTATTGTAGGCTTTATTTTAGGTTATTTATTTATGATTTTAACCAAATTTATACTTAAAAAATCAAAACCAAATAAAGTAGATGCATGGTTTAGAATATTGCAGCTCTTATCTTCAGCTTTTTTTAGTCTAGGACACGGCAGCAACGACGCACAAAAAACTATGGGTATCATAGCAGTACTTTTATTTAGTACCGGATATTTGGGCACAGAATTTTATGTCCCAGAATGGGTCGTTATTTCGTGCTATGTAGCAATTGCATTAGGAACTTTAACAGGCGGATGGAAAGTAATAAAAACTATGGGTGTAAATTTAACAGACCTTAAACCAGTTCATGGATTTGCCGCCGAAACAGCAGGTGCTACTACATTAGCCATGTCTGCGTTTATGGGAATACCGGTAAGCACAACCCATACCATATCAGGGGCTATTATGGGAGTTGGCGTAACCCGAAGAGTATCGGCTGTACGTTGGAAAATTGCTCAAAATATTATTGGTGCCTGGATACTTACTATACCAACTACAATGATAGTTTCAGGACTTTTGTATATTTTAATACGAACCATTGTTTTTTAAAAGTACATCATAACCATAAAAAAGCCTTTGTTCTGAACAAGGGCTTTTTTTATTCATATGTTTTTTCGTACTTTAGCAAAATTTTTAGCTTA
Organism: Bacteroidales bacterium; assembly: GCA_013314715.1. Classification (NCBI taxonomy): domain Bacteria; kingdom Pseudomonadati; phylum Bacteroidota; class Bacteroidia; order Bacteroidales; species Bacteroidales bacterium. The sequence continues at coordinate 6,066 of JABUFC010000018.1, forward strand.
AATTACCAAACTAATGAATAAATTTTGCTTTTTAATAATTATACTAACCTACTGCTCACTTTCATTTGCTCAAAAAAATATCGATTCGTGCATTACATTTCCAATGTTTTCGGCTAACTATATGCTTCAAGTTCCTTCAGGCGATATGGCTAAACGTTATGGATTAAATTCAAATGTAGGTGGCTCTTTTATGATTAAAAATAAAAAAAATATCCTAATAGAATTAAATATCAACTTCATTTTTGGAAATAATTTAAAAGGTGATGCCACTCATTTGTTCGATAGTATAAGTACTTCTAATAACCAAGCCATCATCAATGAAAATGGCGAATATGCTAAAGTCCGTACCTTTGAACGTGGTTTTTTTGCAGGAGCTAAAATAGGAAAAATTATTTCATTTGGAAAACCAAACACCAATAGCGGTATATTAGTTACACTAGGTAGTGGTTACTTACAACATAAAATTCGAATAGAAAATGATGGTAATAATGCACCTCAAATCTTAGGCGATTATAAATTAGGTTACGACAAACTACGATATGGCTTAGCAATAAGCGAATTTATCGGATATGTTTATTTTAGCAAATCGCAAGCACTAAATTTTATGGCAGGTTTTGAATTTTATCAATCATGGACAAAAAGTGGCAGAAGTTGGGATTTCAATTTAATGAAAAAAGACGACGGTCATTATTTAGACCTTTTACATTCGCTTAAAGTTGGCTGGATTATTCCTATCTATCGAAAAGAACCTCAGCCTTATTATTTTTATTAATTATGCTTTGGATATATAGGTTTTCGTTATTCGCATATAAATTATTAATTCAAATTGCCTCATTGTTTAATGAAAAAGCATCGCTTTGGATTAGCGGGCGAAAAAATATTTGGCAAAAAATATCGCAATTTCAAGTATTAGCTCAACATCAGGTTCTTTGGATGCATGTATCGTCATTAGGTGAATTTGAACAAGGTCGCCCACTTATTGAACAAATAAAAAAAAACTATCATAATATTCAAATTATCATCACCTTTTTCTCGCCTTCAGGCTATGAAATTAGAAAAAATTATACTTTTGCTGATGCTATTTTTTATCTCCCCCTTGACTCGCCCAAAAATGCTCAACGGTTTTATGATATCATAAAACCCAATTGGGTTATCTTTGTTAAATATGACTTTTGGTTTTTTTATATTCGCGAAGCATATTTACGTAAAATTCCTATTTTCCTTATTTCGGCCGTTTTTAAACCCAACCAGATATTTTTTAAATTTTATGGACATTTTTATAGAAAAATGCTTCGTTATTTCTCGCAAATTTATGTTCAAGACGATACATCCAAATTATTACTTCAAAAAATAAATATTAATTCTATTGTAGCAGGCGACACTCGATGCGACAGAGTATTGCAAATAGCTCAAAGTCCCTTACCATTAAACAACATAAGAGATTTTATTAAACAACGTGTTGTAGTTATTGTAGGAAGCGCTTGGGATAAAGACATTAAAATTCTTAAAAATATAATAGAACAAACTCAAAAAAATAATGTTTTATGGATTATTGCACCTCATGTTGTTAATGAAGAACATATTCAAGACTTAATTCAAATAATCGACCTCCCAGCTATTCGCTATACTCAAATAAACGACATCAATAATAATATTAAAAATGGTGTTTTATGGATAGATACGATTGGAATTTTATCATCATTGTATCAATTTGCAACAATTGCATACATAGGAGGAGGATTCGGAAAAGGTATTCACAATACTTTAGAGCCTGCATCATTCGGAGTTCCAGTTGTTTTTGGTCCCAACTATCATAAGTTTAATGAAGCCGAAGACATGATAAAACTGGGTGCTGCTTTTTCGATTAGTAATGCTGATGAAGCTTTTCAAATAATAAATCAATTAATTCAAAACGAAACATTTCGCTCAAAAGCTTCCATAAAAGCTCAAATGTACATTCAAAAAAGTGCAGGAGCCACACAAAAAATAATACAACAATTATTTCACTAATCTTTAATCAACTATAATTCTTTTACTTAAAAAGATAATTCCACGTCTATTTTATTTTTAGATAAAGTTGTACTTTTGCGAAAATTATTGTTTAACTAAATCCATGAAAATGAAAATTATTACATTGCTTGTTGTTTCGGGATTAAATTTTTCGCTTTTTTCACAAAATGTACTTATTAGTGGATACGTAAAAGATAAAAAAACGCATGAACCACTACCAGGTGTTAACATTGTTCTCGACGATAATTCGGGTGCTGCTACCGACGTAAATGGTTTTTATTCTTTCAAATCGAATAAAGGAGGCTATCAAACTATAAAATTTAACTTTTTAGGATATCAAACTTATTCTCAAACCATTAACTTATCAGACAAAGAACAACTTAATTTAAATGTCGAATTAGAAGAAAATATACAAGTAATTGACGAAGTAGTAGTAAGTGCTTCAAAATTTGAGCAAAAAATATCGGAAGTTACTGTTTCGATGGAAGTTATAAAACCTAAATTGCTCGAGAACAACAACGTAATTTCAATGGAAACAGCTATAAATAAAATCCCTGGCGTTGATATTACCGGCGATCAACCTAGCATTCGTGGTGGTAGCGGATACAGCTATGGAGCAGGCACAAGAGTTATGTTATTGGTTGATGATATGCCCTTAATTTCACCCGATGCAGGTGATATAAAATGGAATTTTTTGCCTATTGAAAATGTTTCACAAATAGAAGTTATTAAAGGTGCAGCATCTGCATTATTTGGTTCATCGGCACTTAACGGAGTTATTAATGTGCGTACGGCCTATCCAAAGTTTGAACCCGAAACAAAGGTTACCATTTTTAATGGAATATATATGAATCCAAAACGCAAAGAACTTAAATGGTGGGGACAAACACAACCCTTGTTTGTAGGATCCAATTTATTTCACATGCAGCGTTACAAAAATTTAGATATTGTGCTGGGAGCTAGTGGCTACAGCGATAACGGATATCGTCAATCCGAAACCGAAGAACGCATTCGCGGAAATTTTAACCTTCGATATCGATTTCCCAAAAAAGAAGGATGGGCAATTGGGCTTAATGGAAATTTAATGAATATAGATAAAACCGACTTCTTTTTGTGGCAAAATGCCGACTCCGGAGCATGGCGACAAGACCCTGCATCAGTAACTCGTAATATTGGAACACGTATTAATATAGACCCATTCTTTACATTCTATACCTCACCTAACGATAAGCATAATATTCGTACCCGATACTTTTATGTTAAAAACAGAGTGCCCGGAGATTCTTCAAAAGATAGTCATTCGGGCTTATATTATGCAGAATATTTATTCCAACATCAGGTAAAAGACAATTTTACATATAGTTTAGGTGCATTACATGTTTATAGCGATATTCAGGGCAAACTATTCGACAAACACAATGCCACCAATATAGCCATCTACGGACAAATGGACAAAAAAATAAATAAATTTAATCTATCAGCCGGGATTAGAGCCGAGTATTTTAGAATTGATAAAACAGAATCCAAATCGGTTATCAATGGTGATACTATTGTCGATATCCCTATCCAACCGGTAGCTCGTATTGGTGTAAACTATCAATTAGCCGAACATACTTTTATTCGTTCGTCATTTGGGCAAGGGTACCGTTTCCCTTCTATTGCCGAAAAATTTACTTATACCAATGTAGGTGCATTAAACATATTTCCCAACCCCAATCTAAAACCCGAAACTGGTTGGAGTGCCGAAATTGGCATTAAACAAGGAGTTAAAATTTCTAATTGGAATGGATACCTCGACGCATCAGCATTCTGGCAAGAATACAACAAAATGATGGAATACACATTCGGCTTTTATGACCCTAAAACATATAGAGCTCTTGATATTCATAACCCAGATGACCTAACAATTATTGCAACATATGGATATAAAGCACTTGGTTTTCAATCACAAAATATTGGACACGCAAAAATTACCGGCTTTGATATAACCTTTACCGGAATGGGATCATTTTTTGGCATTCCTGCAACCTTATTGGCAGGCTATACCTATACCAATCCTATTGATTTAAACGATAAAGATTCGTCCAAGAGTACATCGTCTAATATGCTAAAATACAGGTATTACCATTCATTAAAAGGCGATTTTCAGCTAGATTTTAAAAAGATTTCAACAGGCATCAGTTTGCTATATCAAAGTTATATGGTTAACATTGACAAAGCTTTTGAAGATTTAACCGGCGACGGTCCTGGAGTAGGAATTGAACTTTTACCCGGTTTATATGAATATAGACAAAAACACAACAAAGGCTACATAGTATTTGATTATCGTATATCGTGGAATATTACAGAACAAAGTAAACTATCGTTGGTAGTAAAAAATATATTTAATAAAGAATACATGGGACGACCAGGCGACATTCGTCCACCACGAAATGTTTCATTACAATATATTTTATCACTTTAAAAAACTATCTTTGCAAAAAAAACAATGACTCCTTCAGAACGATTAATTTTAGTTTGTAACGACGACGGATACTTTGCTAGCGGTATTGCATCTCTGATTGAAGTTGTAAGACCTTTAGGCAGAGTAATTGTTGTTGCACCCGAAAAAGGCGAATCAGGTAAGTCGCATTCTATTACTATGACAACTCCCATTCGTTTAAATTTAATTAAAGAAGAAAAAAATCTATGCATATATGCTTGCTCAGGAACCCCTGTCGATTCACTTAAGTTAGCATTACATCAGGTACTTGATAGAAAACCAGACTTAGTGGTTTCGGGCATCAATCATGGTAGCAATTCCTCCATTAGTGTAATTTATTCGGGTACTATGGGAGCTGTTATCGAAGCATGCCTTAATGGCATTCCTGCGGTAGGTTTTTCGTTACTCGACTATGCCACCCATCCTGATTTTACTGCTTCAAAACATGTAGCTAAAATCATAGTTAATAATATTTTACAATTTGGACTTCCCAACGAAGTTTGTTTAAATGTCAATATTCCTAAATTGCCAATTAAAAAATTAAAAGGCATAAAATTATGTCGTCAAGCCAAAGGAGTTTGGAAAGAAGATTTTGTAAAACGTCTTGATCCCCATAATACACCCTATTACTGGATGACAGGGAATTTTGATAATTTTGAACCAAACGCTACCGATACCGACGAATATGCACTTGCCAATGGATATGCTTCGGTAGTCCCTGTTAAAATTGATTTTACCGCCTATCAAGCATATAACTTTTTAGAAAAATGGAATTATGAACTCTAAATTTTCTAAATATAATCGAATTTGGGTTGGTTTAATTGTCGGTTTAATCTTTCCCATTTTGGGGTTACTTGTTCTTTATTTATTTGACCGTTCTTATCATTCATTAAGAAACTTTTTGATATTATCTTATCAATTAGGAGTAATGTCTAACCTTTTAAGCATAAGTTTATTAGCGAATCTTGTAGGTTTTTATTTTTTTCTAAATAAAGAATGGTACTACGCCGTAAGAGGTGTAATGATAGCTGTTTTAATTTGGGGAGCTGTTATTTTATTTATACGTTTAACCATTCCAGAATTGTGAAATATTATATCATCTGTGGCGAAACATCGGGCGATATGCATGCTGCTAATTTGGTCAAAGGATTAAAAAAATATGACCCAACTGCACAAATTAGAGCATGGGGAGGTAATTCGTTAATAGCACAAGGAGTAGAAGTAGTTAAGCATATTCGCGATTTGAGCTTTATGGGACTGGTCGAAGTCCTGCTTCATTTAAAAACAATCAAACATAATTTTAAATTTGCTTACAGCGATATTTTGAATTTTAATCCGGATGTGTTGATTTTAGTTGACTTTCCGGGATTTAATCTTCGTCTTGCTAAATGGGCAAAGAAAAATGGAATTAAGGTTTTTTATTATATTTCGCCTACTGTATGGGCATGGCACCAGTCTCGCGTATACCAGGTTCGCGACTATGTTGACAAAATGTTTGTTATACTGCCATTTGAAAAAGATTTTTACAAAAAATTTAATGTCGATGTTGATTACGAAGGACATCCTATTTTAGACATCTTAGCATCCGAATTGAATAAAACAGAAACTTTTACCCATTTCTGTAACCGTCATCAATTAAATGAAAAAAATATCATAGCCCTCTTGCCCGGAAGTCGTAAACAAGAATTAACTCAAATGCTAAAGGTTATGACTTCAATCACCGCAGATTTTAAAAACTACAATTTTGTTATTGCCGGTTTATCTTTTCTACCTAAAGACTTGTATTCGTTTGCATTAACATTACCTAATGTGCAAATTATATACGACGACACGTATGCTCTACTAAAACAAGCTAAAGCAGCTATTGTTACCTCTGGAACAGCTACATTAGAAACTGCACTTTTTAAAGTACCACAAATAGTTTGCTACAAAACCAATCCAATAACTTTTGCTATAGGTAAACGCCTTGTCAAGGTAAAATATATTTCGTTGGTTAATCTAATTTTAGGAAAAGAAGTCGTTAAAGAACTGATTCAATATGAATTTAACCAACAAAACTTAAAAAATGAACTTCAAAAAATCTTAACCCCCGAAGAACAAAATAAAATCCTCGATAATTATAATCAATTACAACAACTCATTGGAACATATGGCGTTTCCGAAAGAATTGCTTTTAAAATGTTGGCTTATTTAAAAAATAATGAAATTTAGATTTATCATATTGTTTGTTTTGATAATTTCCAATTCATTTGCCCAACGGTTAAAAATTGCAGTTTTTTACAATCAACATATTTCGTCTTGTATCTTAAGTGTTTATATTGGTTCATATAAGATTTTTTCAGATACAAACTACATTACCACCATTCACCAAAACGAAACCTTTTTTATTACAGCCATGGGCGATTCTGTTGAATTAAAAAATGTTGCAGGACGAATAGGTTATTACAAAAAATTACAATTCGTTGGAAACGAAATAAATAATATACTTAAATATAAACCTACTCGTCCATCATTAGGGCAACGATTTTACGATGATGATATGCTTGTTTCTGCTTCGAAAGGCTTATTATTTTTTATAAACCAAGTCGATATAGAAGATTATATTTGTGGTGTAGTAGAAAGCGAAAGCGGCTATCAACCTGCTATTGAATTCTATAAAACACAGGCTATTCTTTGTCGTACCTTTGCTTTAGAAAATATCGGTAAACATTACACAGAAGGATTTCATCTCTGCGATGGTGTTCATTGCCAGGCATATAAAGGCAAAAATTATAGCCTATCGTATCATAGTATTATTGCTCAAGCCGTTAACGACACCAAAGATCTAATTATTGTCGATTCGGAAAATAACGTGATAACAGCTACTTACCATGCCAACTGTGGCGGGCAAACTATGAATTCTGAAGATGTTTGGGGAAGAGCCAAATATTACTTACGTTCTGTAAATGATTCATTTTGTCAATATCAACGCAATACTACATGGGAAAAGAAAATTCCAATCACCGATTTCAAAACATTCCTCCGAACAAATAAGTTTTCGGAACTTAGTATTCAAAGCGATTTGTCGTTTAACCAAGCTTTTCGAAAAGCTTATTATAAAATCAATAACGATAGTGTTTCACTTCGTAAAATTCGTGAGTCGTTTAATCTTAAATCTAGCTTCTTTTCTATTAAACCCGATGGTGATTCGTTGATTTTTAAAGGCAAAGGTTATGGACATGGCGTTGGCTTATGCCAAGATGGAGCTATACAAATGGCAAAAAAAGGCTATTCGTATGCCGATATTATCACTTTTTACTTCAAAGGTGTGCGTGTTGTAAGTTACAAATCGTTGCCTTTTTATCAATCCATTCTAGGCGAATAAATCTTATTTCGTTTCTTTTTAATGATTCGCAATGGGTAAAGAAAGTAAATTTTCGTGCTTAAGCATGTATTGAAAAACCTGTAAATTACACTTTGCATAAAATTCCATTTCTTTTAGTTTATCCATTTTTTCATTAGAGTAATCGTGTAAATCGTTATTTCTATAATTATATAATTTTGAGTTTCCATTAGGATAAGAAATTAAAAGATATTCATTGTCAAAAACCCCTATTTTATCATCATTGTTAACAAAAATGTAGGGTCGTTTTTCTTTTAATAAATCTATGCCTAAAGTATTATTGATGTATGGAAGTTTTAATACCCCCATAATTGTTGGGAATACATCTATCTGCCCGCCCACATTATCAAATTTTCTTGGCTTATCAATTATTTTAGGAGCATACATAATAAATGGTATATGATGATAATCGATAGATATTTCGTAATTTGTATGAATAGGTGCACCATGATCGGCTATAAAAACAAAGATAGTATTATCGAACCATTTTTTCTTCGATGCTGCATCTAAAAACAATTTGAGCGACCAATCGGCATATTCTACTATTTGCTTTTTAATATCTGTATTATGAGGATGATAATAGTCAGGAATTACATAAGGACCATGATCGCTAGCTGTTAAAAATGCTACAAAAAAAGGCCTTCCCCTTGAATAAAGTTTATCAATAATCGGTAACGAGTATCGAAACATATAATCATCGGGAACACCCAATGTCGATTTTACTTCGTTAGTAGGGTAATCGGTTTGGCTTATTACCTGCTCAAAATCATTCGCCCTTAAAAAACCTTCAACATTATCAAACTGCCCATCGTGTGTAGTAAAGTAGGTTGTGCTGTAACCTTTAGATTTTAAAACACTTGCCATTCCGTAATAACGTACAATTGTTTTTAAATTATGACGATTAAAAATAGATGGAAACGAAAAAAGTGTTCCAAATATCCCATTATGTGTATGAATTCCAGCCGAATAAATATTCTCAAAAAAATAAGATTGTTGCGAAATGCTGTCAAGAAAAGGAGTCAAACCATCCTTATTTCCAAAACACCCCATTTTTGCAGCACTCATGCTTTCCATTATAATAACAACAACGTTTGGTTTCGGTATTAGTAATGTATCGGGACAAATATTACGTGCAATAGGAGAAGAATAAGAGGTATTTTCAATATTCAGCCATTTTTGAACATTTTCAATAGCAATTTTATCGTCAATAAATTGATAAGTTCTATTTTTATTCTCTTCAATATAACTATGAACCAAGGTAAATGTAGGATTTAAGCCAAGTTGATTCAGAAATGCATTATTGCAAAAATAAGCAGTTCCAACCCTAATGGGTGATTTTAGTTGAATACGTCCACGAATACCAAGAATAATAAGACTAATTGAAATTATCGCAATACTTAAATTCAAACCAAATTTTGCATAATAAATAGTTTTTTCTTGCTTAAAAATACGCTTCAATATTTTATAAAAAGCTACTAATAAAACAATAAGCGGAATAGCAATTACAAAATAGCGGGGCTCTTGTATAATCATAGAAAACACAAATCGAGGATTATCCATCCAATCGAAAGCTCGCATCGAAAACCTTGCAAAAAACTGGTTGAAATAAGGTATATCAGCCGCACAAATAATAAATGCAAGACTGAAAAGTATAAATATCCAATAAAATAAAAACTTTTCTATCCAAATTAGCGATTTGCGAAACAATTCCATTGTAAAGAGTAGAACCGCAGGCAATATTATAATATATCCCGAAACAACTAAATCAAAACGTACCCCCATAATAAATGCTTGAAAAATAGTCCATAAACTGTCATATTGTATATCAATACGTTTGATTTCAGATAAAAACAATATCATTCTGAAAATCAAAAATATGATTAGTACGGTTATATAAATTAAAACTATTCTCCGAAGTGTTTGCGAATGCTTAAACATTATATCTTTTCTAATCAAATTAAAAAATAATACTATTTTTAATAATTAAAATGCAAAAGTATAAAAATAATTCAAGCTGTAAATAATATAAAAGTTTAGTAAGATGATTTTTCAACACAAATAAATAATACTTTGCTATTATTAATAATCAAGAATTTACCCTAAACTTTCGGGTAAGGTTAAAATGTGGATTACGAATAATTAAAATATAAACACCTGATTTTAGCCAAGTATTAAATTCAATCATTCTTCCATTGGGCTGAACAACTACAGATTGAATGGAAGTGCCCGTAATATCGTATAATTCTAAGCGATAATTTTCGTTTTCAAAAACAGGTCCTACTACTAAACGTGAGGAAATTTTATCATAATAAGCATTTGCAGCTTCGCTAGATATATTATTTTTCAAACTATCAACAGGTTGTTGAGCCCAAATAGTCGATGTAAAAAAAACAAATGATATGATAAAACATGTTTTCATTCATCGTTTTTTACGCCAATATTTAAATTATGTTACATTTTTTTTGCCAATTCTATAACTTGATTTAACTTTTCTTGAGGAATTTTAGCTCCAATATGCTCTATAACATTACCAGCTAATAATGCAGCAATTTTTCCAGAAGTTTCTATTGGTAATTGATTGCAAAGCCCATATAAAAATCCGGATGCATACCAATCGCCTGCTCCTGTTGTATCAATAGCATTTGCTTTAATAGCCGGTATTTTGTATGTTTGTCCATTATACTTTATGAGCGAGCCTTCTTTTCCTATCTTAACAATAGCATATGAACAATATTCGGCAAGTTCGTTGAGCGATTCTTCGGGCGACTTACCGGTGAAAGCTTTGGCTTCTTCTTCGTTGGCAAAAACAATGTCAACATATTTTTTCATAAACGCTTTGATAAAGTCGAGATTATCTGCAACAATATTAAAACTTGCCAAATCGTAAGAAATAAGCATACCTTTTGCTTTTGCCATTTCTGCTACTTTCAACACCAAATCTCTATTAAAAATTAAGTATCCTTCAATGTGCATAATGGCATACGAATCGAGCCATGAATGATCAATTTCTTCAGGCTTAAGCTCAGCAGCTGCTCCTAAGTATGTAGCAAAAGTTCGTTCTGAATCGGGAGTAATCATAGCAATTGCTTTTCCGGAATTAAGTTCCGACATCGAAAAATAGCATTTAACACCTTGTTGTTCCATATCCGATTTGTAAAACTGGCCTATTTCGTCGTATCCAATTTTGCCAATATATGCCGTCGGAAAATTAAATGAAGCGATACCATACATTGTATTAGCTACACTGCCACCCGATTTTAGCGTTTTTGGAAATTTTTGAGTCAAATTTTCTATCTTTTTTATCGTTTCTTCATCAACTAATTGCATACTTCCTTTTGGAAATTGAATCGTGGTCAACAAATTATCATCTGGCAATATTGTCATGATATCTGTTATTGCATTACCTATCCCTATGATTCCTTTCATGTTACGTAAATTTTAATTTTTTTTTGAATTTTTTTTGCAAAAGTATTTCTTTTTTTCGAGAAAACATTATATCTTTGCACTCGCAAAAATTCCTCAGTAGCTCAGTTGGTTAGAGCACCTGACTGTTAATCAGGGGGTCCCAGGTTCAAGTCCTGGCTGGGGAGCCAAAAATAACAAGGGCTTCAGACAATTTTTGTTTGAAGCCCTTGTTTCATTTGCACACGATTTGCAAAAAAAATATATCAAATGAAAAAGAATAAAATTCTTGAAATTAATCAAAAATAAATATTTATCATTCGTATTATTTTGTGTGCAAATTATATGTAAAATAAAAAAAGGTTTCGGATGTTTATTATCCGAAACCCTTGTTATGGTTGGTAGCGAGAGCCGGGATTGAACCGGCGACCTCATGATTATGAATCATGCGCTCTAACCAACTGAGCTACCTCGCCATCAAAAAATCGGGTGCAAAAATAGAAAAAAATTCTTTATTAAAAAATAACAAGCTTAATTTTGTTAATAATTTAAAACTTTTTTGGCTTTACTAACATATTCATTACCTTTGTTCAAAAAATTGAGTATGAGAAGCTATTTATTATTTTTATTGGCAATATTCTTCCTAAATGCCTGTAAAAATGATAATTTCAAAAATGACGGTAATGGTTTAGAATATAAATTTATTATTTCTAACCCCAATAATCGAATAGCAACTCCTGGCGAAATTATGGAAGTTGTAATGTACTACACAACCGAAAAAGATAGCATTCTATACGATACGCGTGAATTTACCGACAAATTTAAAATTAAAATTAAAAATCCATCGGTTAATGGCGGAACCATAGACGACGGTATTTTATTGATGCACGAAGGCGATAGTGCTATTTTCAAGGTTGATGCGATACGTTTTTATACCGAGACAAAACAAGAAGAAGTTCCAAGCTTTATCAAAAAAGGAGATAAAATCATTTTCTATATTAAAGCATTACAAATATATTCCGTTAAAGAATATTTTGAAAAGAATAAACAACAACAATACATGAACGAAAAAGAAGAACTCGAAGGCTTACAAAATTATCTCAAAATTTCGAATATAAATGCTAAACCTACTGCATCTGGCATATATTATATCGAAAAGAAAAAAGGCTATGGTAAAAAGCCAACCGATACTTCTACAGTAAAAATTCATTATTTAGTTTCTTTTTTAGGAGGCGAAATTTTCGATAATACTTATGAACGTAATGAACCTTTCGAATTTCAACTTGGTAAAAACATAGTAATTCCTGGATTAGAAGAAGGCATTAAACTCATGAACGAAGGAGGTGAAGCTACCTTAATAATCCCTTCAAAATTAGCATACGGAAGTCAACAATACAAAATTATTCCTCCCTACTCTACTATTATTTTTGAAATCAATTTATTAGACGTAAAATAAAAAAACTATATAACAACATCGAACTTTAATTAAATTATATATGAAAACAACCATTTTATTTCTTACATTCAATTTATTAATTTTATTAACATTTGGTCAAATGGAAAATCTAAAAACAACAGCATCCGGATTACAGTATGCTATTTTACAAGAAGGTAAAGGTATTCAACCTCAATCAGGCGACAAGGTTGTGGTTCATTATGTAGGTAAACTAATGAACGACACTGTATTTGATAGCTCATACAAACGAGGCGAACCTTTTAGCTTTAATTTAGGCGAAGGTAGAGTTATTAAAGGCTGGGACGAAGGCATTGCTCTATTACACGAAGGCGACTCTGCATTATTTATTATTCCCCCCCATTTAGGCTATGGCAATAGAGCGATAGGTCCTATTCCTGCAAATTCAACCTTAAAATTTATTGTTCAGTTAGAAAAAGTAATCCCGGCTCCTAAAATCGAACCTTTTGACATAAAAGGAAAACCCGAAGAAACATCACCAAGCGGTCTAAAAATAATACGTATTAACAAACTAGATAAAAATGCCATCAAGGCACAAAGTGGAGACAACGTTGAAGTTCATTACACTGGTTATTTTGAAGATGGTAAAATTTTTGATTCATCGGTGCGTCGTGGCGAACCCATTCAATTTACACTTGGCAAGGGACAAGTAATAAAAGGATGGGAAGAAGGCATTTCAATGCTTTCGGTAGGCGAAAAAGCTCGTTTAATAATACCTTATCAACTAGCTTATGGCGAAAATGGTCGTCCTCCTGCCATTCCAGCTAAAGCTAATTTAATTTTTGACGTTGAACTTATTAATGTTCATAAGCCTGTAACCCCTGTTGCTTTTGATACAAAAGGGAAAGACACTATTAAAACAGCTTCAGGCTTAAAATATATTATTGTTCAAAAGGCAGATAAAAATGCACCACAAGCTCAAAATGGAAAAACAGTTAAAGTTCATTATACCGGATACTTTGAAGATGGAAAAATATTCGATTCGTCGGTACAACGCGGCACTCCTTTTGAATTTAAATTAGGTGCTGGCATGGTAATTAAAGGCTGGGACGAAGGTGTTGCTTTAATGCATGTGGGCGAAAAAGTTCGGTTTATTATTCCATATCAACTTGCTTATGGCGAAAATGGATATCCTGGTGCTATTCCACCTAGAACAAATCTTATATTTGATGTAGAATTAATTGAAGTTAAATAATAAAATTCTAAATATAAAGAGCTAAACCATATAAATTGAAAGGTTTAGCTTTTTTATTTATAAACCTAATTATTTATACGAACACCCATTACACAAATATCATCAATCTGCTCAAAGCTTCCTTTCCAATTATCAAAATAAAAGTGTAGATGTTTTTTTTGTTCTTCCATTGAATAGGTTTGAACGGATAAAAGCATCTTTTTAAAAGGTTTATATTTTAATTTTTTTCCATGTTCACCTCCAAATTGGTCGGCATATCCATCTGAAAATATATAAAGTGTATCTTCTGGCTCTAATTGTATTTCGTTACATGTAAAATTTTTATGCGAAATAAATGCCCCAATAGGTTGACTATCTCCTTTTATTTCAAACAAAATATGAGTATCAGATTCTTCAAATTTATTAACTATAAATTCATTATTTTTATTTTTTTCTCTAATCACGTACAATGGATTATTAGCACCGGCATATTTGAGCATTCTAGTTTTTGTATTTAAAGCACATAAAGCAATATCCATTCCGTCTTTAATTTCTTGTTCGGATGTATGTAATGCTTGCTGAACCAAAATATTGAGTTTATCTAAAATTTCTCCTGGTTCGATTATATTATATTCCTTAATTACTTGATTTAAGCTATTATAACCCACAATACTCATAAAAGCACCCGGTACACCATGTCCGGTACAATCAACCACAGCGAATAAAATAGTATCGCCTACTGGCATAAACCAATAAAAATCGCCCGAAACAATATCTTTAGGTTTATAAAACACAAACATTTCTTTAAGATACTTATTCATATATTGAGGCAAAGGCAATATGGCTTCTTGTATTCTCTTTGCATAAGTGATACTAGCTAAAATATCTTGGTTCTTTTGCTCAATAATATTTTTCTGATGTGTAATCTCCTCATTTTGTTCCGATAATAAAATATTAGCACGCTTTTTTTCTCGGTAGCTCCTTAAAATAACTACAGATAAACTTAAAATTAATAAAATAACAATTATGGCAGCATAAATAAGAATGGATTGTTGCTTAATTTTACTATTAGCTATTTGTATATCTTTTTCACGCTTTTCGGCTTGAAATTGCTCTTGAAGCTTTGCCACTATTTTTGCACTATTTTCATTAAATAATTTTTCACTCATAGCTTGATACTTACGAAAAGCTTCATAAGCTTGTTTATAATTTCCCATATCGGCATACAACTCTGACAATACATCGTAAGCCCTTATTAAACCTTCTTTATTCCCTAATTCATTAGCTAATTTAACAGCATTTAAGGCACTTTCAATAGCTAACTGATACATTTTTTTCTTTTGATATAAAACTGCTAAAGAAGTATAAGTACTTACTAAACCTATTTTATCATCTATTTCTTTTTTTATTTCAATCGATTTCAAATAATATTTTTCAGCAGTAGTAAAATCTTTTTTTCCATAATAACAATTAGCAATATTTAAATAAGAAGTAGATATTCCATATTGTGATGCAAGTTCTTCATAGAATTTTAGCGACAAATTAAAGTAAATTAAGGCAGAGTCGTATTTTTTTTTATTTAAATCGGAAGCAGAATAAATTAAACCTAAATTATTATAAACGGTAGCTAAACCCATAGGGTTGTTAAGTTCTTTAACCAGTGATAAAGAGTGCAAAAAATTTTTTAATGCCATTCCATAATTTCCCTGATAGTAATATATTAATCCTATACTATTGTAACTAGAAGCAATTCCTTTTTTATCTTTTATTTTTTCTCTTATTTTAAGACTCTCTATATAATAACTTAAAGCTTTGTCATAATCTGAAGTCTTTTCATAAACTCTTCCTATGCTATTTTTAACATCTGCTATATTTTTAATACTATCTAAATTTTGATAATAATTAAGCGCTTCATTGTAATAATCAATTGCTTTTTTAAACTCACCCATGTATTCATATTTCTCTGCTAACACTAAAGAGTATTTTGCTGCAAATTTTTCGTTTTTTTGATTTTTACTTCTATTTAATGCTTCTTTGGCAAATTTTATATAAAGTTTATCGTTTCTATCATAAAGTGCATTTAATAATTCTTCATAAGCTAATAAAGAAACACTATCATCTTTATGCTGAATAATAACCCGTAAAAGACTGTCAACTTTTACAGCATATGAATATGAAAATATGAGACAAACAAACAAACAAACAAAACTAAATCGCTTTAACATATACAGTTTAATTTTTCAAAAATACAAATCTTTATTCATTTATTTGATTAAGTTTAAAATATTTTTTATTCCTATAATGTTTCTATTTCTTTCTCATGTATATTTGCAAAAATATGAAAAGACAAATAAGGCTCATATGGTTTTTGCTTATCTTTTCGAATTTATTTTCGCAAACTAATTCTACTTATTTGTATAGTTTTTCTTTTCATCGTGGTTTTATTTTTCCACATCGTCCTTCATTAGCATATTTTATTAACCAGCATATTTCAGAATATAATCTAGAATGCTTAAAACAATTAAACGATTCATCAAAATGGCACCTCCATTATCGTTTCCCTTATTGGGGTGGAGGTATTTATTATTCTAATCTCAAAAACGACTTATATACCGGAAAAGTATATGCCATCTATTCAAAAGTTGATATTTCAATATGGGCTAAGAAAAAATTTATGATTCACTACTCCATGGCTACTGGATTAGCTTATTTAACTAATCATTTTAATATATCCGACAATTATTATAACATTGCCATTGGCTCTTCATTAAATGCCTATATCAATTTTGGCATATACTACAGTCATAATATTGAAAAATTCCGTTTTTCATCGGGTGTTTCATTTACGCACTACTCTAATGGATCATGGAAAAAACCTAATCTTGGTTTCAATATTCCGGCATTATTTATAAATATAGGATATCACTCCTCGCCACCACATGTATTTAATCATCAAATAAAATTAAAACAAAACTATAAATCGTTTTTACAATATGACATTATGCTTTCTATTGGTAAAAGGCAAAACTATCCTGCCGATCCAAACCATTATATTGTTAACAATTTAGCATTTACACTCGAGAAAATGGTATCGAATAAAAGAAAATGGGGCTTAGGAATGGATATTTTTTACGATCCCTCTATTCCTATACGCCATCAAGAAATTCCTAATTTTAATCAATATACACCCTATATAAGAGGGGGTATAAGGTTATCGCACGACTTAATTTTAAACCAACTTTCAATCACTTTTCAAACAGGAAGCTATGTTTACGACCCTTTTTTACCCGACGGCTATATTTATAGTAAAGTAGGTTTAAGATATAATATTAATAGTTGGTTAAGAGCTAATTTACTCCTTAAATCTCATTTTTTTAAAGCCGATGTTATTGAATTTGGAATATCGACTTACCATAACCTTAAAAACAAAAATCATTAATATAATTAACATTATTTCAATTATTTAAATAAAAAAACAGCGTATTAAAATACGCTGTTTGGTGTTTAATAATTATTTTCAATTTTACATACAAAAATTTTAAAATCTAAAACCCAAAGTGGCAATCATGCCATAATTGTTATTAGTTAATGAAACAGCATTGTTTGTAACAATGGATGGATCGTATAAATAATATTTTTCTTTTTGCGTAGAATACAAAAATCCTAAATCAAAATAACTATAATCTCCCTTTATACCAAATCCTATTGAATATATTGTTTTATCAGCATTGGCATTAACTTGATTAGATTCATAGGGGCTTTGATAGTAACTATACCCTCCCCTTATTAAAAAATCAGATAAACGTAACTCTACTCCAGCTCTAATATTTCCAACTGGTCTATATGCTTTTTCAATTACACTATTTTCAATATCAAAGCCATAAGAATTAGAATATAATCGTGCCATTGAATAATCAACATATTCATATTCTAAAGCTACATTTACAAAAGGCACTTTTTGTTCATCAGTTGAATTATAAACTACAAATCCTATGCTCGCAATGGCTTTAAAAGGTGTTGTCAATTCATAATCAAACAAGCCTTGTTTAGATTTAATTTCCTTTCCATCGCCATGTAAATTATCATTAAATGATGACTTGATTGAACTACTATAACTATCTGTCAAATTAAAGAATGTGGAAGTATGCATTGCTAATCCCAAACGGAACCAATGAACAGGAGTGTAAATCATTCCAAACTTAAAATTAAAGCCTGAGCCCGTAGTTTTTAGTTCTTTATTGAAATCGAAATAATTGAATGATGGAATGGTATCTTTATCGTCCTTTTCTGAATAATATGAAAATTCTCGATAACGAACCGATTGAATACCCATGCTCATACCTATAAACAGTTGATCTTTATAATTTCCAGAAATAGCAAATAAATACTCACCCATTCCTCCTTTAGTATTAATGGTCTTTGTTTGCTTTTCGCCATAATTTGCGAATGCTGTTTTATATAAATTTGTTCCGTTAGTATCCGGATCAATAATATAAGCATCCCAAGCTAATCCTTCGTTAAATCCATCTAATTCATCTACCTTCTTGCCATTTGCTAGAGCTGCAAAATAATCAGTCATCGAAGACTGATTATTATACCCATCAATACTTACTATACGTGAAAAATCATTTAATCTATTGTATGCAAAAGCAAACGAAACCGACTTCCAATCTGTTTCTTGACCATTATTATGATTTAAAACAAAACCTATATTTCTTTGAAAATGATATCTGAAATTATCTCTTGTGGTATTATTATATAAGGCACTGGATCGATTCAAAGCAAAATAGGGTGATATTGTAATTTCAGAGCCTTTATATTTACCTAATACTGCTGGATTTATAGATATAGCCGACATATCAGCAGCTAATGAGCTAAAAGCCCCTCCTGTCGACATAAATCGTGCTGTACCCATATAATAGTTCTGCGAATAACGCAAAGCATCAACTTCATTTTGAGCCACCATTGAAATTGATATGCTTATAAATAAAATTACCAATATCTTTTTCATATTCGAAAGTTTTTAAAGGTTTATATTTAACGACGACGACCACCACCTGAAGTACTACTTGAACTGCTACTTCTTGAATTACCAGAATTATGACTTGGTTGAGAGAACGAAGGCGTATGCGTTCTGCTGGGCTGAGAATACGAAGGACTGTGCGAAGGCTGAGAATGTGATGGAGCATTATTTCTTGAAGGTTGAGGAACTACTTCACGATTATATGAATTATTTTCTGGTCTTCTATATTCGATAGAATTATTTTCTCTTTGCGGCTGAGAATAAGTAGGCCTACTATTATTGGGCATTTCGTTTATAGTGCGATTGGGGCGTTCGTTTGAAGGAGGAAACGATGATTGAGAAGGTCGACTTATGCCATCATTTGTTTCAGGACGTGAGTATGTTGGACGAGCATTTGAAGGTTCAGCTAACTGGGGTCTATTATTTATGGGGCGATCGTCTAAATTATTTAATGAAGGTTGATTAGGACGAGAATTAGAAGGTTCGGATATCTGTGGTTTATTGTTCAATGGACGATTATTCGATGGTTCTGCACCAACAGAAGGTTTAACTGGTCGTTTATTGCCATCAGAACCGGATTGCTCATTTATAGTAGGGGTTCTTCCATTTAAAGGCTTCTGTTCAAAACCAGTTGAAGGTTGACGTTGTGCTGGTTCAATACCTTGATTAGTTGTTACGGGTTTTCTACTATTATCTTGTATACCATTAGGATTTTGCTGAATATTTGCAGGTCTAGTTGAATTAGCAAAAGTTGGTCGACTTAATACTTCATTATGAGTTTGCTGATGATAATTACTTACAAAACTATTGTAAGGATCTCTTCCTCTGGAACCACTCGATGAACCATCGCCTCTATGACCATAAAAAGTACCATCGTGACTATTGTAGTAGAAATTATGGGCATATGCATCGTAATATCCATCCCAATATCCATTCCAATAACCATCATGATAACCATTCCAATAGCCATGATGATAACCGTGATGATAACCATACCATCCATAACCATAGTATCCTGCATAATAATAATATGGGTGATAGCCCCAAAAAGGATGATACCAAGGATAATAAAAACCTACTGCATAATAAGATGGATAATAATAATATTGATAAAAAGGCCACCAATGGAATCCAAAATAAATACTAATACCCCAATCCCAAGGGTCATAAGTATACCAATAAGTATTAGTATAATACGAATCGTAATAACCACAACCTATATAAGGATCGTGAAATCGGCGTAAACGAGCTGAATATTCATAATCATAATAATCATCCTTATCAAATGAATAATAATTATTCGTTACGTATTTTTCTTGCGAATCGCTGCTGGTATTTTTTTCAACATTGGCATCGCTGGTTGACATATTCGATTCATTATTTTGATAATAAGCATCGCTTGAATTTGTTGTTTTTTCAGGAGTTGCAACAGTTTCATGCGATGAGACAGACGGCGAGCTATAAATATCGTCGCTGTATATAGCCGATACATGCTTTGTTGAAGAACAACTCATGAGTCCTAAGACTACGGCTGCCGATAATAATAATTTTGTTTTCATGGATAGAACCTCCTATCTGTTTTATTGTGTAAAAATACTAATTTTGCATCAATTTTTTAATATGATTTACAAATACTATACCAAAACTAGAAAAATATGGCAAAAGTTTTAACTCCCAAAGAACAAGATTATGCTCAATGGTACAACGATTTGGTACTAAAAGCAGACTTAGCAGAAAATTCGTCGGTACGTGGTTGTATGGTTATCAAACCCTATGGATATTCGATATGGGAAAAAATACAACAAACATTAGATAAAATGTTTAAAGAAACAGGACATGTAAATGCCTATTTTCCACTATTTATTCCGAAATCTTTTTTTAGTAAAGAAGCCAGCCACGTAGAAGGTTTCGCAAAAGAATGCGCAGTTATAACCCATTATAGATTAAAAAACGATCCTAAAGGCAAAGGTGTAATTGTAGACGAAGGAGCTAAACTCGAAGAAGAGCTAATTGTTCGTCCTACATCTGAAACCATTATTTGGAATACTTATAGAAACTGGATACAATCATACAGAGACCTTCCATTACTTATAAACCAATGGGCGAATGTAGTTCGCTGGGAGATGCGAACACGTCTTTTTTTGAGAACAGCTGAATTTTTATGGCAAGAAGGGCATACGGCTCATGCCACAAAAGAAGAAGCCATGGCAGAAGCTCAACAAATGATAAATGTTTATTCAAAATTTGCAGAAGAAACGCTGGCAATACCCGTAATAAAAGGAGCTAAATCTGAGAATGAACGATTTGCTGGCGCACTCGAAACCTTTACAATTGAAGCAATGATGCAAGACGGCAAAGCCCTCCAAGCGGGCACATCACATTTTCTGGGACAAAATTTTGCCAAAGCGTTTGATGTTAAATTTCTTAGCTCTGAAGGCAAACAAGAATATGTTTGGGCAACCTCATGGGGTGTTTCGACTCGACTTATTGGAGCCGTGATTATGGCCCATAGCGACAACAATGGTCTTGTTTTGCCACCTAAAATTGCTCCTCTCCAAGTCGTCATTGTACCCATATATAAAAGTGATGAAGAACGCACTAAAGTTTGTCAAGAAGGCGAAAAAATTTTTAATGAAATTAAAGCTGCAGGAATTTCGGTAAAATTTGATGATAGAGATACCCACAAGCCAGGATGGAAATTTGCCGAATATGAATTAAAAGGAGTTCCTATAAGAATTGCCATAGGACCTAAAGATATTGAAAACAATACTATAGAAGTAGCTAGAAGAGACACCTTAGAGAAAAGTATTGTGAACAGAAATGAATTATTAAACCATATTACTTCACTCATCGAAGAAATTCAAAAAAATATCTACCAAAAAGCTCTAACTTTTAGAAATGAACATACCTACCAAGTTGATACATATGAAGAATTAAAATCAAAAATTGAAAATGGAGGCTTTTTTATGGTTCACTGGGACGGCACAAAAGAAAGCGAAAAAGTATTAAACGAAGAGCTAAAGGCAACTATTCGTTGTATTCCTTTTGATTCTATAAAAGAAAATGGCAAATGCATTATTTCAGGAAAACCCTCTACTCAAAGAGTATTAGTAGCTAAAGCCTACTAAATATAAGCTGAATATTTTTAATAACTAAATTGAATAGTTAAGTTTTTTTTTATTAACTTTATGGCTTGAATAATTCTTAATCAAAAGACTTAATGAGCTCAACCATTTCTAAAACCAAATCGTTAATAATTAACACTTTATCAGAAAAATCTCTGGTTAAGCGATTGGTTTTAGAAGCGTACAAAGAAAGCTTCGAATTATTCAAAAATGCTATAATTCAATTAACTCAAGAATTAAATTCTGAATTTAAAAACAAATCGGTAGAACATGAGATAGAATACAATATTGGAAATTCACACATTGAGCTATACTTTGGCACTGAAGTTATTGTATTTAGTTTTCAGAACTCAATTTTTGAAATAGACAAAGGGCATTCTATCTGGTCTCATTCGTATATTCAAGACCACCCACTTAATTCATATGTTGGGATTATTCATGTTTATAATTTTTTACGCGATTCATACAAAAACAATCAAAATGAAGATTTAGGCTATTTGATTGCTCGCATTTTCGTAAACCAAGAAAAACATTATTTTGTTGAAGGCAAACGACAATTAGGTTTTTTATATAACGATTTTTCAACCAATGTAAGCTCAACTGAAGATTTTAAAAAAATTATTGAATCGTCTATACTCTATTGCCTCGATTTTGATATGTTAGTTCCACCCTACGAAGACGTTAGCATTATTAGTGTAGAACAAATAAAAATGATTATTAGTAAAGCCAAATTTCAATCGGCGAAACGATTAGGATTTCAATTTTATAAAAATGACACCACAGTTTAAAAATATAAATATGAAAAAGATAAAAGTATTATTAGTAGTCGGGATGGTTTCAATTACCATGTTTTTTTCGTGCACAAATACAACTACTGAAAACAATAGCATTTCAACCGATACTGTTAGTAAGCCTAAACTTACTATTAAAGATCGTTTAAATCAGTATGCAACTTTCCCACTTGTAGTAGATTTAAGTTCATATAGTGAGCAAGAAAAAGAAATGCTTAGTTATTTAATAGATGCTTGTAAAATTATAGATGAAATTTTCTGGCGTCAAGCCTACGGCGATAAAGACACATTGTTTAAAAAAATTAAGACTGAAGAAGAAAAAGAATTCTGCATAATAAACTATGGACCATGGGATAGAATTAACGACAACGAACCTTTTATTGAAGGAGTTGGCAAAAAACCTTTAGGAGCAGGTTTTTATCCTCCCGATATTAAATACTTCCCATTTATCGATATGAAATTTGAAGATAAATTAAGTATGTACACCGTAATAAAACGTGCTGAAGATGGCTCATTATATACCGAGCCTTATCATGTAGCATACAAAGATTTACTTACAAAAGCCGCCGATTATTTAAAGAAAGCTGCACAAAAATCACCCGATAAAGCTTTTGCAAATTATTTAAATAAACGAGCCGAAAGTTTACTTACCGATGATTATTATTCAAGCGATATTTTGTGGGTTGATTTAAATTCAAAATACGATTTAGAAATAGGTCCCTATGAATTTGAAGAAGATAAATTTATTAATACCAAAGCTGCCTACGAAGCCTATTTAATGATAAAAGATATTGAATGGAGTAAAAAATTTGAATCCTATTCATCGCATCTGCCCGAAATTAAAAACAGTTTTTCTATTCCAGAAGACTATAAAAAACAAATTGTTTTAGCCAATACCAATATTGGTGTTTTTGATGCTATATACTATGCAGGATGGCCCAATGCCGGTCCTAAACAAATATCAACCAATCGCCCTAAAGATGGCAGAATTTTAATGGAAAAAGGTAGTCGAAAGCTACAGTTCAAAAACAGTATGAAAGCAAAATTTGATAAAATATTAAAGCCCATAGCCGATGTTATTATAGCAAAAGAACAACGTACTAATGTTAAATTTGAAGGTTTTTTTATTAACAATGTAACCTACGAAATTGCCGACGCTATAATGGTTAAAACAACTGTAAATGGCAAAGGTCCTGTGAAAGATGCACTAAAAGATTACTTCCCTACCATAAATTCATTAAAAGCCGATATACTTAATATGTACATACTTTCAAAACTACAAGAGATGAAAGTTATAACAGATGCTACCTTAGAAGATAATTATGTTATTTTTGTTGCCAATATAATACGTTCTGTTCGTTTTGGTGCTGCATTTGCTCAAGGTTCTTCAAACATCATTGCATTTAATATGTTATATAAAATGAAAGCTTTTGAACGCGATGATGCAACAGGTACATACAAAGTAAATTTAGAAAAAATGAAAGAAGTTATTGGCAAAATTTCAAAAGATATTCTTACCGTTCTTGCCGAAGGCGACTACCCCACTGCCAAATCTTGGATTGAAATTTATGGCACCATGTCGCCCGAACTTCAAAAAGATATTGAAAAAATCAGCAAATCTGGAATACCTATCGATATTAAATTTGAACAAGGTAAAGAAGTTTTAGGTCTAAAATAATAACAAGCTTATGAAAAATATTGCACCTTTCGTTACTTTATTAGTAATGATACTATTTTCGTGTTCAGAAAATAAAAATGAATCGGTTGATATGAACCAAACATATTACGGTAGCTACTTTATCATGAATAATGATAATAAAATGATTGAAAATGATATAAATGTTATTATTCAAAAAGATAGCATCCAACTTTTTGAAAACGATTCTTTAATTCTTCATCAAAAATTCCAAATAAATAAACAAAACAACGATACTATTCAACTGAATATACCTCAACAGCCATTTGAAATAAAATATATAAAATCGAACCATAGTTTAATTGTAAAAGGATACAACAACAATAATTTTACTCTTTTAACTTATTCTGACCTTATGAAGAAAAAAGTTGATGAGTATGCTGTAGTAAAGTTGACAGCCAATATTAGCCATTTAAGTGAAAAAGACAAAGCATTACTCAACAAACTTTTTGATATCGCCCCCATAATGGACGAATTATTTTGGGAACAAGTTTGTCCACAAAAAGACAGTTTATTAAACTCCATTTCTGACGAAAATGCTAAACGCTTTTTTATTATCAATTATGGGCCATACGAACATCTTCGAAATAATAAACCATTTATAGATGGTGTTCCTCCACATTCAGACAGAATGACTTTCTATCCACAAGATATGACCGTAGATGAATTTGAAAAATGGAATAATCCCGATAAAACAAACTGGTACACTATTATTCGCAGAAACGACAAAGGCGAACTCATAAGCATACCTTATTCTGAATTTTATAAAGAAAAATTAAGCAAAGCAGCACAAATGCTAGATGAAGCTGCAACACTTTCTGAGAATAAATTATTTGCTAATTACTTAAAAGAAAAAGCCCAATCGTTCCGCACCAACAACTACTTTCCAAGTGATATGGCATGGATGGATTTAAAAGATAATACACTCGATTTTGTTATTGGTCCTACCGAAAGCTATAACGATGGATTGTTTGGTTATAAAACATCTTTCGAATCGTTTATACTTCTAAAAGATATAGAATGGAGTAAAAAGCTTGCTCATTTTGTTGAATTATTACCTCAAATTCAGTCAAATCTTCCTGTTGATGAAGCTTACAAACAAGAAAAACCAGCAAAGAACAACGATTTAGGTGTATATGAAGCATTGTATTACGCTGGCGATTGTAATGCCGGTAGTAAAACTATAGCCATAAATCTCCCAAACGACAAAAAAGTAAACGAATTGAAAGGCAGCCGAAAACTTCAACTAAAAAATATCATGCAAGCAAAGTTTGAACATATACTAAAACCTATTGCACAACAAGTTATTGACGAAAGTCAATTAACTAATATTAATTTTGACGCTTTTTTTGAAAATGTAATGTTTCACGAAGTTGCTCACGGCTTAGGTATTAGTAAAACCATAAAAGATAAAAAATTAGTTACCGATATTTTAAAAGACACCCATACATCACTCGAAGAAGCAAAGGCCGATATTGTTGGTTTATATATTGTAACATGGTTATACGACCATAAGCAAATAACCGAACATGCATTATTAGATAACTATGTTACCTTTTTAGCCGGCATTTTCCGTTCAGTTCGTTTTGGTGCATCGAGCGCCCATGGAAAAGCCAATATGATTGAATTTAATTATTTAAACGAAAAAGGTGCCTTTGTTTTTAATGAACAAAAAGGGAAATACACCGTTCAACTAAATAAAATGCGTGAAGCTGTGGCTAGCTTAGCTAATTTAATTCTCACCACTCAAGGCAATGGCGATTACATAGGTGCAAAAGAAATTCTAAAAAATATGGCAGTTGTAAAACCACAATTACAAAATAGTTTGTCTAAAATAGCAGCAGCTGGTATTCCACGTGATATTGTCTTTGAACAAGGTAAACATTTGCTTGGATTACAATAATTGAACACATAACACGTTATTGCAAAATAATCAATCCATAATGAAGCTTATTGTAAGCATTATTTTTATTTTATTTAATATCGTTGTACTTGCCCAACCATATTTACTTAAAGGAAAAATAACAAACAAAGATTACCAAGCACTCGATAATGTAAACATATTTATAAAAGAAACACCTAATGTAGGTACTAGCACTGACATAAAAGGTAATTTTGAACTTAAAATTAAAGATGCAGGCACCTATACATTAAAATTTTCACACTTAGAATATATAGATACCACCATTATAGTTAACATTCCTAATATTACTTTTTTAAGATTAATTTTACAAGAAAAAATAGAAAATTTGCCACAGCTCACCGTTAATGCAAATCAAAACAAAGAAAACAATATCGAAAAATTAAATCCTAAATTAGTAAACATTATACCCGACGCTTCAGGTGGTATTGAAGCTACACTAAAAACGATGCCAGGTGTTAGCAAAACCAATGAACTAAGTTCGCAATATTCGGTTAGAGGTGGTAATTTCGACGAGAACCTCGTTTATGTTAACCAAATAGAAGTATATCGTCCAACTCTTATTCGTAGCGGTCAACAAGAGGGTTTAAGTTTTGTAAACCCCGATATGGTATCAAATATCTACTTCTCAGCTGGTGGTTTCGATGCTAAATATGGTGATAAAATGTCTTCGGTACTTGATATTCAATACAAAAAGCCCATTCAACACGGGGCACATTTTACTGCTAGCCTATTAGGCACATCATTTACTCTGGAAAACAGCAGTAAAAACCATCGTTTCACTCATATTAGCGGGTTTCGTTATAAAACTTCGCAATATTTATTAAATTCTCTTGACACAAAAGGCGATTATAAGCCACGTTTTTTTGACTATCAAACATATATTACCTACGACATAAACGAAAACAACGAATTAAGCTTTTTAGGCAACATTGCACAAAACCATTATCGCTTTATTCCACAAACCCGCGAAACCTCGTTTGGTACAATCGACGAAGCATTAAAATTAAAAATCTATTTTGATGGCCAAGAAAGCGATAAATACACTACTTCGCTGGGAGCCATTTCGTTAACTTCACGCCCATCGGAAAAAACAAAGTTATCATATACAATTTCTGTCTATTATACAGACGAACAAGAACGATACGATATACTAGGACAATATTTTTTAAATGAGCTCGACAAACAACTAGGCTCTAATTCTATGGGCGATAGTTTGATGAATATTGGAGTTGGTACTTTTTTAAATCATGCACGAAATTATTTAACATCAACTATTTTATCGCTTCAACATACAGGTTCTCAAAAGTTAGATGACAATAAAATAATTATATGGGGAATTAATGGACAACATGAAAAAACAAACGATAATTTACATGAATGGGTAATGATAGACTCAGCAGGGTACTCTATTCCTTATACCGACTCTATTGTGGGCATTTACTCATTAATTTACGGGAAAAACCAACTTCAGCAAACAAAAGCTTCAGCTTTTGCACAATATTCAAATAAAATTAATTTCGACAGCACGTCTTTATCTTATACCTTTGGCATTAGAACAACCTACTCCAGTTATTCTGATCAAATTTTATTAAGTCCAAGAGCATCGTTTATATTTCATCCCAACTGGCGAAGAAACATAAATTTTAAATTTTCTACAGGATATTATTATCAACCACTTTCGTATAAGGAAGTTCGTTTAATCAATGGTGCTATAAATTATCATTTAATTGCACAACAAAGTATTCATTTTGTTTTAGGTAGCGACTATAATTTTACAGCTTGGAATCGTTCATTTCGTTATATCAGCGAATTGTTTTACAAACGATACAATCATTTAATTCCTTACCAAATCGAAAATGTACGAATTCAGTATTTAGGTCATAATAATGCGATTGGTTATGCTGTTGGCTTAGACATGAAAGTAAATGGTGAATTTGTTCCGGGTGTAGAATCGTGGGTTAGTTTATCCTTATTAAAAACCCAAGAAGATATTATAGACGATTTTTATTACAAAAATATCGATGGTCAATTTACACGCGTTGAACCCGGTTATATTCCTAGACCAACGGATCAACTCATCAATTTAGGTTTGTTTTTTCAAGATTACTTACCCATGGACCCTACTTATACCATGCAACTTAGTTTATTATTCGGCAGTGGGCTCCCTTTTGGACCTCCCAAATCTGAACGCTACGAAGCAACCTACCGTATGCCCCCTTATCGACGAGTAGATATTGGATTTTCAAAAATTTTAAAATCCCCAGAACAAGAAATAAATTATGGCATCCTAAAATATTTTGATAAACTCTGGATTGGTTTAGAGGTTTTTAATTTACTCGATATTGACAATACCATTTCTTATCAATGGGTTAGCGATATCAGAGGGCACGAATACGCGGTCCCCAATTATTTATCATCTCGACGTTTAAATATAAAGATAATTGCATCTTTTTAAAAAAGAATTATTATGGAAAAAACTCCTATTTCTAAACTTGGCGAATTTAAATTGATTGAACATCTTACAAAAGACACACCCCATTTTCATAAAGAGACCCTAAAAGGCATTGGCGACGATGCTGCTGTAATTTCGGTATCAAAAGGGAAAAAAATATTAGTTACTACTGATTTATTAGTAGAGGGCATTCATTTTAATTTAGTATATACTCCATTAAAACACTTAGGCTATAAAGCTGTTGCGGTTAATTTATCTGATATTGCTGCCATGAATGGTACTCCTAAGCAAATAACAGTATCGATAGCCATATCTTCTAAATTTTCAGTTGAATCTTTAGAAGAGCTATATGCTGGTATTTATGCTGCTTGTAATAAATATAATGTAGACCTGATTGGAGGCGATACTACTAGCAGCCTAACCGGCATGCTAATTTCGATAACTGCTATTGGTGAAGCATCAGAAGATGAAATTGTATATAGAAACGGAGCAAAAATAGATGATATGATATGTGTTTCTGGCGATTTAGGTGCCTCATATTTAGGACTACAATTACTCGAACGCGAATATAAAATGTTTAAAGATAATCCTAAGGTTCAGCCCGATTTTAGTGGAAAAGATTATTTATTACAACGACAATTAAAGCCAGAGCCGCGTTTTGATATTTTAAAAATATTCAAAGAAGCTGGAATTAAACCCAACTCAATGATAGACATTTCGGACGGTTTAAGCTCTGAATTAAATCATATATGCAAACAATCGAATGTGGGCGCTAAAATATATAATCATAAGATCCCTATCGATGCTATAACAGCTTTAACTGCTGAAGAATTTAATATGTCGCCTGAAACAGCAGCATTACACGGTGGCGAAGATTATGAATTGTTATTTACCGTTTCGCCCGAACATCTTAATAAACTTTTAAATATAAAAGACATTAGCATATTAGGTCAAATAACCGAAGCACATGAAGGCATAAAATTAAAACTGCAAGGTGGTAGTGAAGTAGATTTAGCTGCAAAAGGATGGTTAGCATTTGGTGAACCTTAATCTAAACAATGAAACAAATTACTTTTAATATTTTCCCAAATAGTATGTTGTTCAAATAATCGAAGTGCATGTTTTATATCTTTTTCTATATGCTTTTTTAAAGTATCGAGCGAATCGAATTTAATATCGTCTCGTAATCGTTCCATAAAGAAAACTGTAATAACTTTATCGTATAAATTATCATTAAAATCAATAATATGTACTTCCATAGATAATTGTTTTTGCGAAATATTTAAAGTTGGGCGATAACCAATATTTAATACGCCTTTATAAAAATGACCATTAATATCAACCCAAACTGCATATACCCCAGGCATGGGTATAATTTTTTCGCTCTCTGAAATATCTAAATTTGCCGTTGGAAAACCTAATTTTCGTCCAATTTTTAAACCATCGATAACTTTAGCCATGTAAATATAAGGATAGCCTAACATTTTATTTGCTTCGTATAAATTTCCATTTTCGAGTGCATTTCTGATTTTAGTTGAACTAATAGTAATTGTATTGATTTGTAAAGCATCTATACGATGTAAGTTAAAATGGTATTTCAATGCTAATTGTTTTAAAACATCAAAACTACCTTCTCTGTCTTTACCGAACTGATGATCGTATCCAATTACAAGGTCTTTCAATGATAATTGTTTTAGCAAATGTTCTTCAATAAACTCTTGAGCTGTTTTTTGAGCAAATTCTTTACTAAACTCTTGAATAAAAACATATTCTATTCCGTATTTTTCGAGTAAATATATTTTTTCGGCCTGACTATTTATATTTTTAAACTCGCCTTTGCCAAGCACTTTTCTTGGATGTGGAAAAAACGTATATACAACGGCCTGGCAATTATTACTTTTTGATAATTGTTTACAATATTCTAAAACCGCTCTATGCCCAGAATGAACTCCATCGAAAGTTCCTACCGTTACTACTGAACAATCGAGAAAAATATTATCGCTAGATTGAATAATCTTCACGTTAAAAATCTTTAAAAGTGCAAAGTTAGCATTAAAATAGTCTCATATATGTTAAAAACTCAAATTTTTTCATTTACTTTTGCTAAAATTTTAGGATATGCAAAAAACTGTACTAAGTTTATTTATTTTTATCCTATTTGTTTCATGCTCGTCAGATTTCGAAGGTTTTAAAATAAAAGGTAAAGTTAATGGTGGAAAAGGCAAAACTATATTTTTAAGTTACTCTGGCCAAACCGACTCTGTGAAAATAAACTCTGATAATGAGTTTGAATTTAATGGCACTCTATCGGAACCCGATTTTTGTAACTTATATTTAGATAGAACCAATCCTATCTTATTATTTATTGACTCTATTAACAACTTTACTATTGAGATTAAAACCGATGCTGAAAATTTTGCACAAAATTACAGTGTAAGCGGTTCTAAAACATCGCAACAAATAAAAGAATTACAATCAAAACTCATACAAACGTTTCAAAATGTTAAAAATTTATACAACACGATGATTGCAAATAACAACGATACACTCCATCGAGATTCCATTCAAAGTTTGTATGTAAAAAAAAGCAATGAAATTGTACAACAGCACCGGCAATATGTATTTAATTTTATTAAACAAAATCCTTCTTCTTTTGCTTGTTTACCTGCTATTTATCAAGCTTTCGACAGTAGAAACCCTCTTTTTAATTATGAATGGGATGCTTATTATTTCAATTTTATAGATTCTGCTTTAAATACCTCTCATCCCAATTCAATGCATGCAAAAGAATTTCATGCACAAGTATTACAATATAAACAGCAATTTGCTAATCTTCAATCTACACAATTAAACACTCAAATACCAACAGAAGCCCCTGACTTTCTGCTCAACACCTCTAATGGTAATACCTTTCGCTTATCGTCTTTGCGAGGTAGCTTTGTTTTGCTCGATTTTTGGGCATCGTGGTGCAGTCCATGTCGTTACGAAAACCCCAATTTAGTTAATGCATATAAGAAATTTGCAAAAAAGGGGCTCCATATTGTACAAGTTTCTCTTGATAAAGACAGAAACGCATGGTTGCAAGCTATCGAAAAAGATAACTTATCGGCTTGGACACATGTTAGCGATTTGCAATATTGGAACTCGCCTGTGGCTAAACTATATAACGTACAAGCAATTCCGGCTAACTTTTTAATTGACCCCAATGGAAAAATTATTGCTCAAAATTTGCGTGGCGAACAATTATTTTCTACATTAGAACAAATTTTCTCGTCAGTAAAAAAACACAAAAAAAAGAAGTGAAAAACTTATTTATTGTTGGACTACTTATTTTTAATTTTAACTTACTTGCACAACACTATTTTCAACAAAAGGTTGACTTTGATATTCGAGTTACATTAAACCCTTCACTCAAGGTTTTAAAAGGATACGAAAAAATAACTTACTATAATAATTCTCCTGATACACTTTATTATATTTTTTTTCATTTATACCCCAATGCTACTAAAAGTAAGACCCAAACAGCATTAGCCAGACAAATGTTATATAATAAAAATTATTCACTATATCATCAACAAGAAGAACATCTTGGCTTTATAGACAGTCTTGCATTCAAAATAAACGGGATGGAAAATAATTTTTCAATTTTAAAAGACTCACTCGACATAGGAATACTTCGCCTAAATAAACCTTTAGCACCCCACGAACATATTATAATAGAAACTCCTTTTTATGTTAAAATTCCTATTGCAGGATTAACACGTATGGGTTATTACGAATCTAACTTTGGCATTACCCAGTGGTACCCTAAACCTGCCGTATACGATAATAAAGGTTGGCACCCTTATCCTTATTTAAATGACGGTGAATTTTATAGCGAATTCGGGAACTATAACGTTGAGATTACTGTTCCTATTGAATATACCATTGCAGCGACAGGTAATTTAAAAGACACAAACGAACAAATACGATTAAATAATTTAATTTCATTATCTAAACAATATTCGAGCAGTGAAGAATATATTAATGCTCTTTCAAAACTATCTTATACATCGCAAAAGTTTAAAACTCTTCGTTTTATACAAGATAGTATTCATGATTTTGCTTGGTTTGCCAGTCCTTATTTTAAAGTTGCTAAAGACTCAGCTGTTATTAACGATAAAATTATTTATACTTACGCTTTTTATAGTCCTGAAAATCATTTAATATGGCATAATGCTGCAAAATTTGTAAGCGATGCTGTTCAATATTACTCAAATAACGTAGGAATTTATCCCTACAAGCAATGCACAGCAGTAGAGATGCCATATATTACCGAAGGTGGTATGGAATACCCTACCATTACATCGATTGGTATTTACCATGACGAAAACAGCTTACAGAATGTAATATTGCACGAAGTTGGACATAACTGGTTTTATGGAATTTTAGCAAGTAATGAACGCAATGAACCTTGGATAGACGAAGGCATAAATAGTTTTTACGAATCTAACTATTACCCAACCATCCCATACAAGCCAAGAAATGATTGGGAAATACTCTTTAATTTACTAAACACTTCTAAATTTAATTCATTTTTATTAATAGATTATTTTTATTTTTCTGGAAATGCAAGACCGATAGGATTAAAGTCAGAATATTACAACCAAATAGAATATTATTTTAATGCTTATCATAATACAAAAACCGTCTGGCACTTCATAAAAAACTATATGACGGATAGCATATTTAACAGAGCTATGCAAAGTTTTTATGCACAAAAAGCTTTTCAACATATACATTCACTCGATCTTAAAAATCATTTCAGTACATTTACAAACAAATCGCTCAACTGGTATTTTAATGATTATTTGTATAATACTCATCGAAGCGATTATAAAATAAAACATATTACCTTCTATGAAGATTCTATAGACATAAGTATAAAAAACAAAAATAAAACGGCCTTTCCATTTAGCCTTAGCCTTTATGATTTGAACAATCAAATCATTAAAGACACTCTATTAGAGGGAAATGTAAAAAATTTCAGCATTAACCTTAAATTTTCTCCCAAACATTTAAAAAAAATCATTATTAATTCTAATGAAAGCCATTTATCTTTTATTGAAAGCAATTATAGTAATAATTTATATAATCATCGAAA
Source organism: Bacteroidales bacterium (assembly GCA_013314715.1). Classification (NCBI taxonomy): domain Bacteria; kingdom Pseudomonadati; phylum Bacteroidota; class Bacteroidia; order Bacteroidales; species Bacteroidales bacterium. The sequence goes on from JABUFC010000018.1 coordinate 40,144, forward strand.
ATTTTTACCACGACTCAAACCATTATCGATTCGACTAGCTGGATTTATTGATAAACCTCAACACTATGATATTTTAGTTTATCCCCTTAGTGGATTTAATTATATTGACAAAAACATGATTGGACTTGTCTTTTATGCTCCACAAATACCTTATCCGTCATTCCAATTCAGACTAATGCCAATGTACAGTATAAAAAACAAAAGCATACTGGGATCGTACTATGCTGAAAAATTTTGGAGCTTAAATAAAACCATACGCTACATTAAAAGTAATATTTTATATCAATCATATTCATATCCTAACAATAAATATCAAAAACTCTGGCAAGACATACATTTTTCGACCGAAATTCCTTTAACTTTTTATAAAATGCTTGATAAGTGTAATATTACTTATCAATTAACCCTCGATTATGCGACCTTACCTTTTTATCCATATAGCCATGAATTATATTTCAAAAACAGTTTAAAAATTGAAAAACAATTTCAAATATATCAAACCCAATTTACAACAAGTTTAGAAAATCATTCCCATTTTGCAAAAGTAAAATTAAACGGTCACTTGTTTTTTCCATTTAAAAACCTTAAAAAAGGATTTGAAGCTGACTATTTTTTAGGATTCTTTATTTTTAATCGCAGTAATTATTTTATATATAATTTATTTTTATCGGGTACAATTGGCATCAACGATTATTTATACCAAGATGTTTTTGTAGATAGGTTTTACGAATCAAATCACACTTTTTGGCAACATCAATTTATTCAAAACGATGGAATGTTTAGTTCATTTATTCCAATAAGTTCGAATCATTGGATGACCAGTTTACGAACCACCCTTGCATTCCCTTTTCCGCCTCCTCTTTACCTATATGGAACCATGGGTACTTACTATCAAGCCAAAAATGCTTGGGTAGGTTCAACACAATTTCCTTGGGAAATAGGTTTTGAATTTAGAATTATTAAAAATATATTTGCAGTCTATTTACCAGTAAAAATGTCTAAAGATATCTCCGAATTTCAAGATTTTATGTATGGTGATACTTACATAAGTCGAATTAGATTTATGTTTCGCCTATCGGCCTTAAATCCATTTAAATCAACTCAAAAAATACATACGTTTATTGAATAGATCGACTAAAATATATTTTGTGAGCGATGCTCACTTAGGTTTTCCAAACGCTGCCGAAAGCTTAAAGCGTGAAAAACTTCTTGTACAGTGGCTTGACGAAGTTTCGCAAGATGCCTCAGAAATTTATTTATTAGGCGATATTTTTGATTTTTGGTTCGAATACAAGCGAGTTGTTCCTAAAGGTTATACTCGTTTTTTGGGTAAAATATCACAATTAACCGATCAAGGCATAAAAGTTCATTTCTTCACTGGCAATCACGATCTTTGGGTGTTCGATTATTTGCCCAATGAAATTGGGGTAGAGGTTCATCGCGATAGAGAAATACGAATTATTGAGGGGAAAAAATTCTTTATCGCTCATGGTGATGGTTTAGGTCCTTCTGACATAGGATTTAAATATTTAAAAAAAATTTTTAAAAACCGTTTTGCCCAATGGTTATTTGCGCGTATCCACCCTAACTTTGCTGTAAGAATGGCTGTTCGATGGTCGCAACATAACCGATACCACGAAAATCCTAAAAATTTTAACTTTTTAGGCGAAGATAAAGAAAGACTGATTCAATATGCTAAACGCAAAATTGAAAATGAACACTATGATTTCTTTATTTTTGGACATAGGCATTTGCCCATTGAATTTATGCTTAATAAAAATACAAAATTTGTCAATTTAGGCGATTGGTTATTTCATTTTACTTATGCAATTTTTGATGGAAATAATGTAACTTTACATCAATATTTAAAAAAATCCGATAATGGAACACACCTATAAATATATTATTGTAAAAACTTTTGGCAATAAAAGCAGTGAGTTTTTAAAATGCTTGCTTATACGTAGAAAAGTATTTATTGAAGAGCAATGTATAAGCGAAGATATTGAAGTTGATGACCACGATGAACATTCGTATCATTATCTACTTTTAATTAATGAATCAAACGAGAAACAAATACCCATAGCAACAGGACGTTGGCGTATTACAGAAAAAGGCATCAAATTAGAACGTTTTGCCGTTTTGAAAGAATATCGCAATCAAGGATACGGAAAGCATATTTTAGATAATATTTTAAGCGATACGATTCCATTTAACAAACCTATTTATCTACATTCACAAGAAACAGCAACAAACTTTTACTTAAAAAACGGGTTTACAATAGAGGGTGAGTCATTTTTAGAAGCTAATATTAAACATTATAAAATGGTTTACAAAAGTAAATAATATAAAAAAGAAGCTGCCATTTCATGACAACCTCCTTTTTTATTATTAATAATTTAATTCCTTAAAAAGGGCGTGCATATTTCTTTAATAATTTACCTTCTTTGGTAAACCATTCTGCAAGTCCATAATAGCTAGTACGACTTCCTTTAATAGCGTAATTATTTATTGATTTTTGATTTCGCTTTAAGCGGAATAAAGATGAGTGAATGGCCGAAAATGAAGCCTGTTGTTCTTCTTTGTCTAATGATAATTCTTTAATGGCTCTTTCGTTAATTTCATTTACAGTTAAAGGATAACCTGTCAATCGAATAACATCGTACACATAATCACTCCAAAGTATATTCTTCTTTCTACGATAATTTTCAGGAATGATTTGCGTTACTTCTGCTTTTACTTCTTCTTTTTTATTCTTTTTCGATTTTTTACCATAATCAAACTCTATTACGGGAATTGACTCATCGTTCATAATATCTAAGAACTCTTTTACTGCTGGGTCAGTTTGAGCTCTTTTTTCTATATCTTCCCAACGGGTCAACATTTTTTGCTGAGTAATAGTTTCTTTCTTTTTAGAAAATTTAAGTACTTTTTCTTCTTTTTCGGGTTTTACAACAATTTCTTTAGCGTATATTTCTTTTGGCATTAAAGGCTTTTTAAATTCACTGATATCTACATTGACAGGGTAACCAATTTTATCAAGTGTTCTTTTTATTTTTTCAACTTTTTTAATTAAAGTTTGAAGCTGTTCTAATAATACTTCGCGCATCGATTCAATATCTTCAGAAGCAAAATCTATTTTTTTCATATACATTGTTATTTATATTCATTGTTTTACAAAAGTATATTTTTATTTTTCTCAAACAAAACTTTTTGTCAAAATTTTTGTTAAAATATATTTTATTTTTATATATGATTTTCAAATAGTAAAACCTGCAAATAAAACATTATATTATAATATAAAAATAATTTTGTCAAAATACTATCTTCTTTTTATCTATTAACCATTACATAATTTCAAAAGCCTAATTTACCTATTTTGCCTATATAACATTTTGCACGCTATTCCCATTCAATGGTAGCAGGTGGTTTTGAGCTAATATCGTAAACCACTCTATTTATACCTCTAACATTATTAATAATTTTATTTGATACTTCGGCTAAAAATTCATAAGGTAAGTGTACCCAATCGGCTGTCATGCCATCGGTACTATGAACAGCACGCAAGGCAACTACTTGATCGTAGGTACGCTCATCGCCCATAACACCAACAGAGTGAATAGGCAAAAGGATGGCACCCGCTTGCCAAATGCTATCATACAAGCCTTTTTCTTTTAACATAGAAATATAAACATCGTCCACTTCTTGGAGCAAACGAACTTTATCTTTGGTAATATCGCCCAATATTCTAATGGCTAACCCAGGTCCAGGAAATGGATGTCGTTTAAGAATATTTTCGGGTAAATGAAGCTCTGCTCCTACTCTTCTAACCTCGTCTTTAAATAAAAATTTGAGCGGCTCAATAATTTTCAGATTTAGTTTTTCAGGCAGTCCTCCAACATTATGGTGCGATTTTATGGTAGCCGAAGGTCCATTTACCGAAACCGATTCGATTACATCGGGGTAAATAGTGCCTTGAGCTAGCCAACGAACGCCCTCTATTTTTTTAGCTTCGCGTTCAAAAACATCAATGAACGTTTTACCTATAATTTTACGTTTTTTTTCAGGTTCTGAAACATGAGCAAGATTGGTTAAAAATTCGTCTGAAGCATCAACACCTATTACATTCAAATCAAGGCTTTTATAGGTATCGAGTACTTGCTCGTACTCATTTTTTCGAAGCAATCCATTATTAACAAAAATACAAGTAAGTTGTTTGCCTATAGCCTTGTTGAGCAAGAGTGCAGCAACCGAAGAATCGACCCCACCCGATATAGCAAGTATCACTTTATCATTTTTTACTGTATTTCGAATATCGGCAATAGTAGTCTCGATGTATGCAGCAGGAGTCCAGTTAGCAGAGCATCCGCAAATGTCAATCACAAAGTTTTTGAGCAATTCCTTGCCTTGTACGCTATGATATACTTCAGGATGAAATTGTATAGCAAATGTTTTTCTATTTAAATCGGCAAAAGCTGCAACGGGTATATCTTTGGTTTTTGCAATAATCTCGAAGCCTTGAGGAAGAGTAATTACACTATCGGCATGCGACATCCAAACTTGTGAACCTTCGTCAATTCCTTTAAAAAGTGGATTTTGCTTATTAAGATCAATGATGTGAGCACGACCATATTCTCTATGAGCCGAAGCATTAACAACACCGCCATAATATTGTGCCAAATATTGGGCACCATAACAAATACCCAAAATAGGTACTTTGCCAATATATTCTTCCACAGGTAATTCGGGATGATTTGCATCTCTTACCGAAAATGGACTACCCGAAAAAATAATTCCTTTAATTTCGGCTTCTAAATTGATTTTTTTATTAAAAGGAACTATTTCGCAATAAACATTTAATTCTCTTATATTACGTGCTATAAGTTGGGTATATTGTGAACCCGAATCGAAAATAATAACCTTTTCGTTGTGCATTTTTTCTGCAAACTTACATAATTATTTGAATACATCCTATTAAGAAAAATGAAAATATATCAGATTTTAATATTAGTCTATTTGTTTTATTATACTTTCTACATCAACATTTCTGATATAAGAGGGAATGTTAATAAATATATGATGAAAACCATAATTACCTTGTTTCAATTCTTCTAATGCTTGTTCTTTTGTCCATCCTTGAAAAATTATTCGATACATGGCAGCAATTAAGCCTGTCCTATCGCTTCCATGCTTACAATGAAAAAGCAACGGTTTAGGAGCTATTTTTAAGATTTTCAATGCTGCAATAACATCCTTGTCTTTTATGCAATATGCATTCATTTCTATTTCATATAAATTAAAGTCTTGTGAACGAAGAAAATCTATATCGTTATGAAATTTTCGAAAATTTAAAATAGACTTTATGCCCATTTGCTTTAAAAAATCAATATCTAAACTATCAGGCTGCTCACTTCTATATAAACTATCGTTTATTTTAAAAAGATTTGTAAAAGAATTAGCATTTACTTTTTGGGCCCAAGCAGCATTTCTATTTTGTGCAATGGTAATTGTAAAAGTTATCAATAAAAAGAAAATAGAAAAAATTAGTTTCATTTTTATTAAATTAAAATATCTGTAATAACAGCTATTCCATAACATAAACCGGCGTAGCTATTTATAGTAGCAAAAGCCATATTTACTGTTTTTTTATTAAAATTTTTTCGTACAATAACCTGTTCCAAAAGAAGCATCAGCGAAAAAACAATAACCCCTATCCAATAAACAAAGTGCCATTCAAACAGAAATCCCGTGAACAAAACAGCAATAATAGCCAATAAATGCAGGCTTAAAGCAATATTTAAAGCCTTTTTAATCCCCCAAATCGATGGTATAGAATTTAACCCATGCTTTTTATCAAACTCGGCATCTTGTGTAGCATAAATCACATCGAAACCACTCACCCAAAAAATAACAATTAACGAAAAAGGAATAGGAATCCACGAAAACGAAGCCGAAAATACCATAAACGCTCCAAGCGGAGCCAATGCCAAGGCAACGCCCAACCATATATGCGATAAATATGTAAAACGTTTGGCATAACTATAACCTAATATTATTATTAAAGCAACAGGCGATAGATAAAACACTAAAGAATTAACAAAATAAGTACATACAATAAACAAAAGTGCATTTAAAATGGTAAACATCAAAACCTGTTTAGGTTTGTAAATACCTTTAGGTATTTCTCTATTTTTAGTGCGAGGATTAAGTGCATCTATAGCAGCATCGGCATAGCGGTTGAAGCTCATAGCTGCACTACGTGCAAAAAACATACATAGTATTACCCATACAAACAATACCCAAGGCACTTGGTTGTAATGACCATATTTATAGCCCAATACTGCTCCAATTAAAGCAAAAGGCATTGCAAATATGGTATGCGAAAATTTAATGAGCGAAAAATAAGTACGTATCTTATTTAGCATGATTAACGCAATAATTTGGTATAAATATTCCAATTTTCTTCGTCAAAAACTACAAAATAAAGTTTTTCAAGAAACGAATCTTTTTCAAGTATTTCTCTACAAGTATGTATGGCTATAATACCGGCTCTATCTTTAGGAAAGCGATACACCCCTGTACTTATATTAGGGAATGCCATCGTTTTTATATTATTTTCTTTAGCTACTTTTAACGACTGTATGTAACAAGAAGCCAATAGTTTATCTTCATTATTTTTTCCATTATTCCAAATTGGTCCAACCGTATGAATAACATACTTAGCTGGCAATTTGTAACCTTTAGTTATTTTAGCCTCACCAGTTGGACAACCATTTAAGGTTCGGCATTCTTCGAGCAATTCCTTACCGGCAGCTCTGTGAATAGCACCATCTACTCCACCACCTCCAAGCAAGGTAGTATTCGCAGCGTTAACAATAGCATCAACTGCTAAAGTAGTAATATCTGCTTTTAAAAGATAGATTTCGGTATTTCCAAACTTAGTCTGCAACATAACGCCAAGGTTTTAATGCCCACTCTTTAGCGTAAGCAACGCCAATTCGTGGAGTTGTTTTGTAATTCAATTTTATACCACTCTCTTCAAGCCACAAACCATTGTCGGGAATAAGTAATTTTGCATTGAGTGTTTTATCTATTTGAAGATATTTAGTAAGTCTTCCCGGTCCTGATATTTCTTGTGTTCCTCGTATCAAAATTGCTTGTGGGTGGTCTTTTTTTCCCGTTACAATATTAAGCATAAAATACATACCGTATATTAAGTAAATGTAAATATGTCCACCCTCTAAATACATAACTTCTGTTCTGGGTGTTCGTCCCTTGCTTGCATGACAGGCAAGATCTTCTTCACCATAATAAGCTTCGACTTCATTAATAACTAAACGGACAATGTTGCCTTCGTGTTTTCGCACTAAATACTTACCAAGCAACATGGGAGCTAATTGTAAGGCATCTGCCTTAAAAAAATCTAATGTTAATACTCTATTTTGTCTTCTTTGTCCTGCCATTTTTTAAATGCTTCTAGTGCTTCTTCTCTCATCATTTGAATAAATGGCGTATGACGTTCTTTCATTGGGCGCTGAATTTCTTCGTAAATAAAAGCGTCGTCAAAGTCGATAGCTCTAGCATCATCTTTGGTATTGGCAAAATAAACTTTATCAAGATGTGCCCAATATATCGCTCCAAGGCACATAGGACAAGGCTCACACGAAGTGTAAATTTCGCATCCCGATAAATCGAAAGTTCCTAATTCTTTAGCAGCCAGACGAATGGCATTAACTTCGGCATGAGCAGTTGGATCGTTAGTTAAAGTTACGCTATTAGCCGCTTTAGCAATAATTTTGCCATCTTTAACAATAACTGCACCAAAAGGACCTCCACCTTTATCAACATTTTCGGACGATAAGCGAATCGCTTCGCTCATAAATTCATTGTGTTTTTCGCACATATTCTTTTTTCTACAAAAATACAATTTAATTTCGATAGTAATGACTTTAATTCATAAACATCAATTAAAAATATTGAATTATTTGAGATTTTTCTGACTTTTCTCTTCTTTTGTTTACCTTTGAGTAAATTTTACACATAGATGAATGGATAAGGAGCTGCCTTTTTTAGTTTTTATTCGACAAACTATAGCAGAGCATTACAAAAATGGATATTTTTTTGTGTTGCTTGGTTTCCTATCGTTGACCATTTTTTTCAATTTTTATTTTCGGCTCGAAAAATCGTTGATGTATCCACTTGCAAGTCATGTTTCCGGTATTTTTATTTATATTTTATTTTATGGTTTTGCTTACTTTTCGATGTTGTTACTTGTTCTTAAGAATAAAAAAGCATTATGGAAATCGAAGCGTTTATGGTTTTTGAGTTTAGGTGTTATCGTTTCGCTGTCGGTTTCGGCGACCTATTTTTACATAACACCTATCATTCACAGTGTAGAAAACCCAGAGCATCGTTATTTGGTACGCAAAATTCTGGTTAATAGCAGGAATATTTTTTTTGTTGCTTTTCCTGCTTTGCTTTTATGGAGATATATTAAAGACAAAGAGGATGCTTTTTTTTGGTTTTCGTTTAAAAAAATAAAATTAATTCATTACGTACTATTTCTATTGCCGGTGGTTTTCTTAGCTTATTTAGCCTCCTTTTCCGATTCATTTTTAGTTACCTACCCTACATTTAAAACGCATCTTGCATCTAACATGTTAGGTATTGACAAATGTATATGGAAGTGGATTTACGAAGGGTTATATGCTTTTGATTTTGTTTGGGTTGAATTTTTATTTAGAGGGCTATTAGTGATAGGTCTTTTTCAGGTTTTAGGAAGAGATGCGGTTATTCCTATGGTGAGCATGTATTGTTTTCTGCATTTTGGCAAGCCATTAGGCGAAGCTATTAGTAGTATATTGGGCGGATATTTTTTAGGACTATTGGCTATTTACTCGCGATCTATTGTTGGCGGATGTTTTTTACATATAGGTGTTGCACTTTCGATGGACATTTTTGCAACTTTAAGATTATAATCTAGATTAAATCATTATGTAATTTACTTTTATCAATTTGTTATATGTAATAACTTATAAAATACATATCTTAGCACAATTTATTTTTTTATGAAGTTCGGATTATTACTTTTTATTTTACACTGGTGGCTATTTACTTTTGCTCAGCAATTAAATGTCCAGATTTTGGTCAAAGACCAAAAAAAAGAATTGCTTTACGGAGCTCATGTTCAACTAACTTCAATCAATACGGGCAAAACATTGAATGGCATTACCAACGAGCAAGGCAAGGCTGTTATCGAAAACGTGAATGAAGACTTATATCGCTTAAAAATAAGTTATGTGGGTTATAAAACCTTAGAGACAACTGTAAAAGTGAATGCTCAGGCACGTTATTTTGAATATAAATTGCAATCGGATGCCATTTCGTTAAACGAAGTAACCGTATCAGCTCCTAAACCCATCATTAAGCAAGAAGAAGACAAAACTATCATCGACCCTGAGCCGGTCGCAAATACGAGTACCAATACCATGGAAGTGATTGAGAGCACACCCGGTTTATATGTCGATCAGGATGGCGGAGTGTTTATTTCGGGAACCACGCCGGCTGCTATTTACATCAATGGGCGTGAGCAAAAGCTAAGCAGCCAAGACATTGCTACTATTTTGCGAAGTTTACCTCCCAATAGTGTAGAAAGAATTGAGGTGATGCGAGCTCCATCAACAAAATACGATGCAGCTACATCGGGTGGCATTATCAATATTATTTTAAAGAAAGGAGTTCGCATTGGTCGTTTTGGCTCATTCAATATAGGAGCTAACCAAGGAAATATGGGAAACCGATTTGCGGGTTTTACCTTCAACAATAGCTTAGACAAAACCAATTTATACCTGAACTTTAATTATAACTACGATGGTCGTTTAGACGAACTAAATATTAACCGTGTTTTAAAAAACGATACTTTGTTAAGTCAATCGACATTAACCAAGAACGCTGCACACCAGTTTTATTTGGGTTACGGTGTGAATTATGAAACCGCCGATAGTTTAAGCTTTTCGTACGATGGCAGAATCAATGCAGGTTTAAGAAACCTTATTGCCGAAAACAAAAATTCAATTGAAAATCAATATGACTTTTTATTATCCGATAGCAGAAATAATACCGAAACAGAATCGAGCTTTTTTAATTTGCAGCAAGATTTTGGAATGATTAAGAAATACGACACATTAGGTTCGCAATGGGAGAATAAATTGAGTTATAGTTTAAATTTAAGTCCTGCTCAGCAAAACTTTTATATTCATTACTTTTACCCTCTGGTTTTTGATGGAGAAGGTAGAGCCAATAATACACAAAACAGGCATTTTATCGTTGCTCAATCAGATTTAACATACACTTTACCTTTTAAAATAAAAATGGAAACCGGACTTAAAGGGTCTTTTCAAAATTTAACCAGCCAATCGAACTATTTTAATTTGACGAATGGAGAAGAGATAAAAGATACCATACGTACAAAAGCATTTATCTACAATGAATTGATCAATGCTGCTTATTTGCAAGGCTCCAAAACATTATGGGCTGGCATTATTTTAAAAGCCGGTATTAGGGCAGAGCACACCTATATGCATGGTAAACAAACTATTCCAACAGATACTTCGTTTACTCAAAACCGAATAGATTTTTTTCCTTACATATATTTAAGCCGACGAATCATAAAAATGATGGGCATAGAGCTCTTTTCCTATGTTATTTATCGTAAAACCATTACGCGTCCCAATTATCAAGATTTGAGTCCGGCTATTCGTTATATCGACGAGTTTACATACGAAACCGGAAATCCCTTATTGAAACCACAATATACCGATAACATTGAATGGAATATTAGCTACAACGATATGCCGATTTTTGCTTTTGGTAAAAATTATACACGAAATATTTTTTCGTCGGTTGTTTATCAAGACACTGCTCATCCACAAATTGTTATTCGCACATTAGATAATTTAGGTTCTAACGAACAGACTTACTTCAGAGGAATGGCTGGTATTCCTCCGGGTGGAGTTTATTTTTTCGGCATAGGGGCTCAATATAATTACGATGTTTACGATGGATCATATCAAAATCAGCCTTTTCATTACCAAAGAGGCAGTTGGCGTTTTTTTACGTTTCATCAATTGAAGCTTACAAAAGAAACAAAATTGACAGTAAGTGGTTTTATGATGACCAGCGGCATGTGGAATTTTTATGAATTAAAAAACTTCGGACAAATAAATATTGGATTGAGTCAAAACTTTTTTAATCGTAAACTAACAGTAACTATCAACATGCGCGATGTTTTACATACCAACGTCAATAAATTTACCTTCAATGTTGGTGGAATATACAGCTATGGCGACCGTTACACCGATAATCAGCGTATTGGCATTAACATACGATATAATTTTGGCATTAAAACAAAAGAAGAGCGTAAGGCAATGCTAAAAATGAATGAAGAAGAAAGTTCTGAAAATTAAATTTGTATTTTTTTTTAAAACATTTCTATCAATTATTTCTTCAATCTTAAAAAATCAATAAATAAAAGCTACTTTGTTTTATAGTTATCATAAAATTTACCTTAAATACTATTTTAAAATTATTTTGTACTTTTGTTGAATCTTAAATCAAAATTTTTTAATTATGGAAGAAAATTCAATGGTTTTAAACAAGGAAATAAAATCGAACCTTTTGTCTATTTCAAAATGGTTAAAGTTTTTTTCAATTTTAGGACTTGTAGTTATAGGCATGATGTTTATTTCATCGATTTTTTTGCTTATAACACAAAAAGTTCTAAACCCCATATTTGAAAATTATGAATATAATAGCAATTATTTTATGCCCAATATTTTTATTTTTATGTCTATTTTTTATCTTTTTCTTTCTATTATTTATTTATTTCCAATAATATATTTATTAAAAGCTTCAATAAAATTAGAAAAAGGGCTCAAAGAGAACCAACAAGAAACAGTATCGAACGGAATTTATAATTTAAAGCTTCATTTTAAATATATGGGGATACTCACTATTGTTTTAATATCTCTTTATCTATTATTTATATTAGGAATTATATTACTTGTTTCTTTCCAATAATATAAATTTATTACTGGTCTTCCTTTTCGGTTTCCTTCAATAATTCAGGTCTGAGGCGTTTTGTACGTTCTATCGCTTGTTCAAACTTCCATTTATCAATTTCTTTTTCGTTGCCCGAAAGCAAGACTTCGGGCACACGCCAACCGTTAAATTCGGCTGGTCTGGTATAAACCGGAGGAGCCAATAAGTTATCTTGAAACGAATCTGAGAGCGCCGACATTTCATCGCCAATGGCTCCGGGCAAAAGCCGCACTATGCTATCGACCATCACCGCTGCTGCCAGTTCGCCACCAGTTAGCACATAATTGCCAACACTAATTTCGCGTGTAATTAAATGCTCGCGTACACGATGATCGATACCTTTGTAATGACCACAAAGAATAAGAATATTTTTCTTTAGTGAAAGTTCATTAGCCAACTTCTGATTGAAAAGCTCACCATCGGGCGAAGTGTAAATAATTTCATCGTACTCGCATTGCTTTTTTAAATGCTCAATAGCGTTAAATATAGGCTCTACCATAAGCACCATTCCACCCTTGCCGCTATAAGGATAATCGTCCACCTGACGATGCTTATACGGACTAAAATCGCGTAAATTGTGAACGTTAATCTCCACTAATTTTTTTTCTTTTGCCCGTTTAACGATAGAATGGTTCAGCGGACTTTCAAGCAACTCTGGCAATACAGTGATAATATCGAAACGAAGACTCATTTTTGAATTATAAAGTTAGAAGTTTGATTTATTGATTGATAAACTTTTTGATGATTTTGCAAAGATAGCAGTAAGCTCTGAAGATTCATTTATTAAAATTTATAATTCTTTAATCAGGTCCAAATCTTTAATAAAGTTAAGCCAGAAATTTGTTTCATGTGTAATTATTTTTTAATTTTTAAATTAAGGTTCTCGTCATTCTGACGAGATGAATTTATTCTCATGGCTATTTCATCTGTTTCTTCAAGTACAATTTTAATTTTATTGGTAAAGTCTGCTCTTGATTTAGCTCTCGTACATGCACTAAAGTTAGCAGCAACTGAAGAAGCTGACCGTAAATTTTGGTAAGAGATAACTTCAGAAGCTTTTGTTTTAGGTAATAATTCAATAAGCTTGAAAACTTTTATTGCAAAATCTTTAGTCCTTAAAGTTAAATCTCTTTTTTCCATGATTATCTAACTTGTTTATCTTTATTAAATTCTGACTTTCAACTTCTCACTTCAAACTTTGATTATTTTATTACTTCCATTTCTTTTATGAGTCTTTCATTTTCTGCGTACTTATCGATAATAAACAAAACATAACGTATATCGAGTACTACATTGCGGCAACGTTGTGGATCGTATTGAATATCGCTCATTGTGCTTTCCCATGTTCGGTCGAAGTTAACACCAATTAACTCACCATTGGCATTTAACACAGGACTTCCGCTATTACCACCTGTTGTATGATTATTGGCAATAAAGCAGGTATGCATAACTCCCTTTTCGGCATAAGCCCCAAAATCTTTGTTTTTCCAAAGTGTTTTTAATTTAGTAGGAATGGCATAATCATAAATCGTAGAATCTTCTTTTTCCATCACACCATCAAGGGTTGTAAACCAATCGTATCGGATGCCATCTTGAGGTTCGTACGAGGCTATGTTTCCATACGACAATCGAAGGGTTAAATTAGCATCGGGATAGAAATTTTTATCGGTCAACATTTCTTTCTGTGCTTTTATAAATATGCGATTTAAGCTATCTATTTTTATATTGAGCTTAGAACTTAATGGTTCTATCTGACTTTGATATAACAAAGCGGTTTCATTCCATATCTTAAAAAACACCTCGTTTGCCAACATTTTTTTAACTTTATTGGGCGAAAAAGTTTTCAATATTTCTATTTTTTTTATATCGGTCAAAAACGATTGTTTATAGATGTTTTCAGCACATTTATCCCAGTTGTTTTTATATTTTTTCTTTAAATACAAAAGTGTTTTAGGTGTATATTTTGCATCTACATTTTGCATAAACTCACCTATAAGTCTGGCAAATATTTTTTTATCAATCACCATGTTAAAATTCTTAAAAAATCCTTCTGCCGATGAATAAAATTGGTTAAGGTTTGTTTTTATTTCGTCTTCGTTTGCCGCCGACACTATTTTTTTCAGATTCTTGGCAAAACTAATCATCTCGACTCCCATCAATCCTTCAAAATAATAAGTTTCGACAAAGCTCAATGGGCTTAATTTTTCGTAAGTATTTTTGTATTCTTTAATTATGTTTCCATATTGCAACGAACGCTCATATTCGATATTCGCCCAATTATCAAATTCAACTTCAAAAGCTCGTTTGTGTTCTATAGTGCGAAGTCTTTTTAATCCATTATTTTCGCCAATCCACTTTTTCCATGCATTGGCTATACCTGCTTGCTTATTGGCATATTGAATACGAATAAATCGGTTGGTATCCATAGCTGCCTTAATTACCTGTAAACGCAAATCGCGTAATCTGATTTGGTGAGGATTTTCAACATTTTGTATCATTTCCACAGCATACGAAGGTATATATTCTTGTGTAGTTCCGGGAAATCCGAATACCATTGTAAAATCACCTTCTTTTACACCTGCAATATTAATTTTAAAATGCTTTTTGGGTTTGTAAGGCACATTATCGGGTGAATAATCTGCCGGTTCGTTATCTTTATTAGCATATACACGAAAAACAGAAAAATCGCCAGTGTGTCGAGGCCACATCCAGTTGTCGGTATCGCCACCAAATTTCCCTACCGACGAGGGTGGAGCACCCACTAAACGCACATCACGAAATACTTGATAAACAAACATAAAATACTGATTGCCATAATAAAAAGGCTTAACTTCGACGCTATATTTTTTATTCTCCGCATGTTTGTTTTTTAACTCCTCTATAGCCTTAGCAATTATAGAACCACGTTGCATTTCAGTTGCATGGTCAGGAATATTTTTAAGTACGTAATCGGTAACATCTTCCATTCGCACCAAAATGGAAACGGTCAAACCCTGATTAGGCAATTCGTCTTTAAGCTCTTTTGCCCAAAAGCCATCGGTTAGGTAATCGTGCTCAAGCGTGCTGTGACGCTGTATTGAACCATATCCGCAATGATGATTCGTAATTAACAAGCCATGTTCAGATACAAATTCACCGGTGCACCCTCGACCAAACAAAACTACAGCATCTTTCATACTTGCTTTATTGATACTGTATATATCTTCGGGAGATAATTTAAAGCCCTTTTTCTTCATTGCTTCGTAAGTCTGATTCCCTAAAAGCATCGGAATCCACATTCCTTCATCGGCAAGTGTTTTAAGAAAAACAGTTAATGCCATGCCGAATAATAAAAAATACTTCATCTTTTTTTAATTTTATTATCGACAAAGTTAACGGAAAGGAGCGATTTTTCAAAACTCATTTTTGGAACAAAAAAATAGAAATAATTAAAAAAGAAAGTATGGGTTCAATCAATATACCCATTCTTTCTACAGATGATGATGCAGAAATTATTTGGAAAGCCGTAAAAGAAATTACAAGTAATCTATTAGAAAATTACTCAAAAAAAGGTATTTTACAATTTATACCTTTTCATCGTTCTACTTATGATTGGAAAAATGAAATTTTAGAAGCGGGAACAGAGATGGAAGTTTATTATTATCATGAGACCTTTGCAAAACTAAAAAACGTACTCGTTTATTGTGATAAAAATTTCAAATTTATTTTAATTATTTGTATTGTTTTTTATCTATTACATTAGAATAATCTAAATGAAAAAAAAGCAATGTGTAACTCTCACGTCATGGCAAGCAAACGTATCCCCTAACTGTCATTGCGATTCTTCTCTTAAAAAAGAGAAGAAGAAGCAATCTCCACCACACACATATCACAATGGTAACGAGCATCAGTAAGATTGCTTCTCCCGATTTCTCGGGATCAAAACACCATGCCAACCCTTCATTCGCAATAACGGGAAGGGATGGCAATAACAAAAAAGAGTTTTGCAAAGGTCTTATTTTATTATTTTCTAAACATTTTGGCATATAATTTGATAAATCAATAAGTTATTTAAATAAATAATAATCAATAAATCATATTAATGAAATCATTTTTTTCTAAAATCCTAAAAAGGACAGGAAAAACTCAAGCAAATCATAAAGAAACTACTCATTATTCAACAAGTATAAAAACACCTAAGCATCCTGGTCATGTTAAAGTAAATGCCTTTTTTTTGATATGTCAGACATCGCAAGACAAAAAAATAAAAATAATTAAAAAAGAAAGTATGGGTTCAATCAATATACCCATTCTTTCTACAGATGATGATGCAGAAATTATTTGGAAAGCCGTAAAAGAAATTACAAGTAATCTATTAGAAAATTACTTAAATAAAGAAGGTATTTTACAATTTATACCTTTTCATCGCCCTACATATGATTGGAAAAATGAAATTTTAGAAGCGGGATCAGAGATGGAAGTTTATTATTATCATAGCAAAGATTTCTATGAGCAAAAATTTAAGTTATATAATGAAGGTTATATTAAACAAATCAATGATCCTAATGTTTTAAAAAAACTTGAAGATTTATGTAAATTCTATAATTTAGATCCTGCTAATTATTTGTAAAAAATCATAGTCAACAATAGTTTACTACAAAATTATTTTCAAAATATCTGAAAATTTATCACTGTTTAAAGGTTAAATCCTTAAAACACATAATTGCTTTAATTATATTATCAAAATTAATACTCAAACAAAATATAATAAATAAAAATAAAATATAATCTGATGTTTTGACTTTATATATTTTTATACAGATTAAAACATGTAAAGAATATAACACTATGAGTCCTTTGCAAGGCTATTAACATGCAAATATGTGATTGTTAATAACTTATTGATGTTTTTATTTAAAATTCCAGAAATAATGGTTATTTTAGCGTTATGAAATTAGAAAAATCAGGAAATATGAC
>JABUFC010000019.1 GCA_013314715.1 Bacteroidales bacterium
ATTTTAAAGTATTACCACAGTTAAGCCCATCGGTTGGAATTATTCAAAGACAATTATATTTAAATTATAGAAACTGTTTGAAAAATAATAATCTTCCAAAATTATCAGAAACCGGTTTTAGAGTTTTTTCACAATTTGAAGAAGATGGCAAATTATTATACATTTTTTCTTTAATAGGAATGACACACAAAACTTTTGTAGAATTTGGTTCTGATGATGGGGTTAATAGTAATTCGGCAAATCTATATTTTCATTTTGGGTGGACAGGTTTATTTATCGATGCTAATAAATCTAATATAAAAAGAGGCGAGCGTTTTTTTTCTAAATATCCTCACCCTTGGTGTGATAAACCTAAATTTATATGTTCTTTTATTACTCGAGATAATATTAATGATTTGATAAAAAAAGCTGGATTTGAAGGAGAAATAGGCTTTTTATCGATTGATATTGATGGCAACGATTATTGGATATGGGATGCATTAACCGTTGTTAATCCACAAGTTGTTATGATTGAAACGAATAATGTATTTGGATATAACAATATTGTAGTTCCTTACAATCCTGAATATTTTTTCCCTGGAAAGCATCCAATTTATCATGGTGCTTCGCCTCAAGCTATGGTCAATTTAGCTAAAAAGAAGGGATATCGTTTGGTAGGTGCTAATGAGTTGGGTTTTAATTTAATATTTGTAAGAAATGGTATTTTAGAGAATGAAATTCCTGAAGTAACAATTTCTGAGATTCTTATGCATCCTTCTTGTATTAGAGATTTTGAAAAATTTAATGAAATAAAGGATTTTGATTTTATTCAAGGATAAATGAAATAGCCATGAGAACCAATTCACACAAACCAAAAATGAAATTATTACTGATAATTAAGCCTTGCTCTTTATTCGTAAGGCGTATTCTATCTGACCATATAAAAAATAATTACAGATGAATATAGCAACTCCTACATATTGGACTGATTATGAACTTATCGATAGTGGTAATTTTAAAAAATTAGAGCGTTTTGGTAATTTTATAACTATCAGGCCAGAGCCACAAGCTGTTTGGGATCCATACGATAGCATTGAAATTTGGAAAAAAATGGCTCATGTAGAATTTGTTCCGACATCGGCTAATTCGGGACAATGGAAAAAATATAAATCCATGCCTGATCAATGGAAAATTCAATATCCCATTCATGGAATAAAAGATTCTTCCATCATACTACGATTGGCATTGACTTCGTTTAAACATGTAGGTGTTTTTCCTGAACAAGCTTATAATTGGGAGTTTATATATGATCAATGCAAAAATAGTATAGACGAACCAACTGTATTAAATCTTTTTGCCTACACCGGTGCAGCAAGTTTGGTAGCTGCTAAAGCCAAAGCAAAAGTGGTACATGTCGATAGTGTTAAGCAAATTGTAAATTGGGCTTCGACCAATGCTCAACTCAACGATTTGTCTACTATTCGATGGATTATTGACGACGCAACTAAATTTGTAAAAAGAGAAATTCGTAGAGGGAAAAAATATCAAGGCATAATTCTCGATCCACCTGCTTTTGGGCATGGTCCCAATGGCGAAGATTGGAAACTTGAACGCGATATAAATCAAATGCTGAAATTGGTTGCAGAATTAGCCGATAGTAAAAATTTCTTTTTGGTGCTAAATGTATATTCACTTGGATTATCGGTGTTAGTTTTAGAAAATTTGATACAATCGAATTTTAATACTTCAAAATACGATTCGGGTGAATTATATTTGCAAGATAAATATGGTAAAAAATTGCCTTTGGGTGTGTTTGTTCAATTAAAAAAATAAATTTTATGGTACTACGTTATGGTCTTATTATTTTATTGTTTTTTAGCTTTTATATTTTAAAAAGCCAAAATAAAACGAAAACAGCTTTAATTGCTTTTTATAATATAGAAAATTTTTATGATACGATAGATGATCCAAAAACGAAAGATAATGAATTTTTGCCCAATGCTGAAAATCATTGGAATACCGAGAAATATAATATAAAGTTAGATCATATTTCAAAAGTAATAAAAGAGATTGGTGAAGACAATGGATTTAAATGCCCTACTGTTATGGGATTGTGTGAAATCGAAAACAAACAAGTTATTCAAGATTTAATCCATTCGCCTAATCTTAAAAATTTTAATTATGGTTTTGAGCATTATGATTGCCGATACGAACGTGGTGTCGATGTGGCATTGATATACCAAAAAGATCGTTTTATTGTAGTTAATTCGAAAGCATATCCTTTGATTATTCCTGAAAAACCCGATTTTAATACACGCGATCAGTTATTGGTTTCTGGTATCTTAGATGGTGAAGCCGTTCATTTTATTGTAAACCATTGGCCATCGCGTAGGGGTGGCGAAAAACGGAGTGCCCCCATGCGTGAAGCTGCTGCTAAACTCTGCCGTCATATTGTTGACTCAATATATAAAACGGATAGTACGGCCAAAATAATTATCATGGGCGACTTAAACGATGACCCTACTAACGCAAGTATTGTTAAGCATTTAGGGGCTCAAAAATCAAAAGAAAGTACAAAAAATTATGGTCTTTATAATCCAATGTATGAGTTGTTTAAGAAAAAAGGTATTGGAAGTTTAGCATATAATGATAAATGGAATTTATTTGACCAATTTATTGTTTCTTACCCATTAATTAGTAAAACGGTAGGTGGATATAAATTTGTTAAAGCAGGTGTTTTTAATAAATCATATTTGATGCAAAAAGAAGGGCAATTTGCTGGCTATCCGTTTAGAACCTATGTTGGAACTACCTTTATGGGTGGTTACTCAGATCATTTTCCATCTTTCATAATTATTAGTAAGTAATGAAGCGATATAACGACATCTCTCTAAAATCTTTTCATACTTTTGGGGTCGATTTAAAAGCACCTTGTTTGATTGAAATAGATAGCATTGACGATATTTATCAACTTAAATATGATGGTGTATTTCAAAAGTCGTTTTATGTTTTAGGCGGAGGCAGCAACGTTTTGTTTTTAAATATTCCGGAAGTCGTTTTAAAAATTAACATTAAAGGAATAGAAATAGCAAAACAAAACGAAGAGAATGTATGGATAACCGTTAAAGCAGGCGAAGAATGGGATGCATTTGTTCAATACTGTGTAGAAAATAATTTTGGAGGAGTAGAAAATTTGTCGCTAATACCTGGAACAGCAGGTGCAGCGCCTGTTCAAAATATTGGTGCATATGGTATGGAAATTAAAGATTCGTTAGAGTCGCTAAAAGCCATAAACCTAAATGATTTTACGGTTAAAGACTTTTCGAATCAAGAATGTCGGTTCGCTTATCGAAATAGCTTTTTTAAAAACAAAGAAAACAGGCACTGGATTATTTTAGAAACGACATACAAGCTTACCAAGTACAATCATCGTTTTGTGTTGAATTATGGAAATATTTCATCTGCTTTAAATAACAGGCAAATTACTCTTCAAGCTATACGCGATATGGTTATTCAGCAAAGGACATCTAAACTACCCGATGTTAAGTTGTTGGGTAACGCGGGGAGTTTTTTTAAAAATCCTTATATCTCTCTTTCTAAGTTTGAGGAATTGAAAGCTATTTTTCCGTCTGTGCCTTCTTTTCAAGCAGATTCAAACAATATTAAAATTCCTGCTGCTTGGCTGATTGAACAATCTGGCTTAAAGGGTTTTAGAATGAACAATGTAGGAATTTATGAAAAACAACCTTTGGTAATTGTGAATTATGGTAATGCCACTACAAAAGAGATTTTAGATTTTTCCGATTTTATCATTAAAACGGTAAAAGAAAAATTTGATATAACATTAGAAAGGGAAGTAAATATTGTATAAATGAAGCATAAAACAAAGAACATTTATCGTTCTCATTATTGGTTTTTGTTGATTATTATTCTTGTTGCTTCGTTTTTGCGTTTTTGGCATTTTTCTGAAATTCCATTTACACACGATGAGTTTAGTGCTTTGTTTAGAACTCAATTTAACTCTTTTAATGAGTTAATAAAAAAAGGTGTTATGCCCGATGGGCATCCTGCTGGAGTTCAAATCTTTTTATATTATTGGGTTAGAATAGTTGGCTTTTCTGAACCGTGGGTTAAATTACCCTTTATTGTAATGGGAGTTTTGTCCTTATTGTTAATATGGAAAATCGGATGCGAATGGTTTTCGGAGCAAGTGGCAATGTTGACTACTGCCTCGCTGGCTTTTATGCAATATTTTATCATGTATAGCCAAATAGCACGTCCTTATATTAGTGGGGTATTTTTTACATTAATAATGGTGTTGTATTGGTATCGTTTTGTTTTTAACTCTGACCAAACAATAAAAAAACTTTACAAAAATGCACTTGGGTACATTTTAGGTGCAACACTTTGTATGTATAATCATTATTTCTCGCTTTTAATGGTTGTATTGATTGGTTTTTTAGGACTTTTTTATGTGTCAAAAAAACATTTTAAGCAGTATATTCTTTCAAATTTCATAATTGCACTTCTTTTTTTACCACATATCCATATATTTATACATCAATTTCAATTACAGGGTTTAGGATGGTTAGGTAAACCTAATCTTTATTTTTTTGCAAATTTCTTTAAGTTTCTTACACATTTTAATATAGTTGTTTTGTTTGTTTTGATTGCAATGTTTTTGGGCGGGCTTATTTATTATATAAAAACAAAGCAAGTTTTTCGAAAAGAGCATGTTATAGCTTTATATTTAGGAATAACATCGGCAGTTATTGGATACGTGTATTCTATATACAGAGCACCGGTTCTTCAAATTTCAGTATTAATATTTTCAACCCCCTTTTTAATTCTTTTCATTTTTAGTTTTTTAGCAAAAGTGAATAAACAATTAATTTATGCTTTTACGATATTTTGGTCTTTTCTCTTGGTTTATTCTTTAATTGAAACACGTGATTATTATAACAATTTCTATAAATCAATATATAGTCAAACTTTTCTAAAATTAAAGCAAGTTGACAACGATTCGACCTTAGTATTATGTTCTTTTAGCCAAGAAATAGGCAATTATTATATAAAAAAGTATAAAATAAAGCATCCGTACAATGTTTTCTATTCTTATCAATTAAGTCAGAAAGATTTATACAGTTTATTGAAAAATAAAAAATACCATTACTTATATATGTCGAGTGTAACCAACGAATCGCCTTATTTATTTGCTCTTTATCATGAGTATTTTACGCATATGATATTACATTATTATTTAGATCAGGGTGAAATTAGGTTACTTTCGAGAGATTCTTCGGTACTTTATACGGGTTATACCTTATTAGATTTTAATTCCTTTAAAGAAAAAAACAACTGGGCATTTGATTCCAATAAACTTATCAATGATAGTTACTATGGAAAGGTATATAAAATAGATTCTACTGCTGAATATAGTGTTCAGTACGAGTTTGTTAATAAAAATGAAATCAATTCATATGCTCAATGGGTTGATATAAGTGCTTGGATATATTTACCATCCGACTTTAATGGCAAAGCACATTTAGTTGCAACTATCGAAAAAGATTCGGTTTTAGTATGGCAAAGTGCTATTATCGATACTTCTATAATTCCTGTTAAAACTTGGGTGCCTATTGCCACAACTTTATATTTCCCCGATTTTGCCTATAAATTGGATTCGTTAAAATTAAAAGTCTATTTCTGGAATCCTGAAAAACAAAATTTTTTGGTTGCAAAAACCTTTTTTGGCATAAGAAAGGGCAATGCAAAGATATATTGGATTTATTATCATTACTTACAATGAATTTACCATTTGAAGAATGATAGTATTTCATTATTTTTACGCAACTTAAATACAAAAAAAAACGTCTTTTTTAAAAAAAATTATATGAGATTATATATTGCATTGATTTTATTCTTTTTATCAACAGCAAAGGTTATTTGGGCTAATAATAATTCAATTCCTCAGGTAAGTAAAGCTACCTTTATTAAGAATGTTGGCCAAATAGCGTCAATGGAAAACAATCAACCTGTTGCCGATGTATTATATTATGTTTCAACTCCTCAGGCTATTTTATACATTCGAAAAACGGGTTTAACTTATTTGTTTCAAAAAAACGACTACCGTCAAAACGACCAAGATGATTATCCGCAAATTGAAAAGACTCATTGGCAAAGAGTAGATGTTGAATATGTAGGAGCTGCATTATCGAAAGTTGAAGAAGAAGACATGGTACCTTGGCAATATAATTTCTTTTATGCCCATTGTCCTGAGGGAATTAAAAATGTAAGTGGTTATAGAAAGCTTACATTTAAAGAGATATATAAGGGAATTGATTTTAAAATCTATTTTAACGAAAAAGGAGAATTAAAATATGATTTTATCGTTTCGCCGCATGCTGATCCTAATCAGATTCAACTTCAATATAAATATTCAAATCCGATAATAGAGAATAATGATGGAAGTATTTTGATAAAGAATGATTTAGGTGAAATAACTGAAAACACACCCTATGCGTACCAACAAAATAATTCAGTTGAAATTAAATGGAAATTGCTGGGTCAAAATAGCTTAACCTTTGATATAGGAAATTATAATAGAAATCAAGCATTGACTATTGATCCTTTCCTTTTGTGGAGCACCTATTTAGGTGGCGGCAATGATGATATTTCTGAAGGTGTTGCTGCCAATGGAAATATGATTGTGGTTGCTGGTCAAACAGGCTCAAGTAATTTTCCAACTATGAATTCCGGTGGAGGTGCATATTTTATGGGCTCTAATTCAGGTAATAATGATTTGTTTATAGCAAAATTCACTGATGGGGGAGTTATGCAATGGGTAACGTATTATGGTGGTACAGGAAGTGATGTTAAAGCGAAGCCTACTATTGTCAATAATCAATATATTTATATTTCTGCTCAATCATGGTCCACGAATATGCCAACTTTCGATCCGGGTAACGGTGCATTTTACAAAGATACTTTAGGCAATCCTTCTTATGCAGATGGATTTATAATTAAATTCGATTTGAATAGTAACCTTTTATGGGCTACATATTTTGGAGGTGTTTATTCTGATGAAACACCTAATATAGCTGTTACAAATAATGCTGTGTTTACTTTTGTGACCGGAAGTTCAAACGATATGCCTTTAGTTGATCCTGGTAGTGGTGCGTGGCAACAATCTATTTCAAACAATAATGAAAATGTTTACATAGCAAAATTTAATATCTCTGATAATAACTTAACTTGGGGAACATATTTTAGTACTGCAAGTGTTGGTATTGGAAATGGATGGAATCAAATAGCTTGCAGTCCCACCCATTTATTTATGGCATTGAATGTAAAAGATTTAGATGCTCCTATTGTAAATCCTTTAAATGGTGCCTATTGTGATAGTTCTTATAATGGAGGGTTAACGGATGCCTTGATTTGTAAATTTTCGGAAAATGGTGTTCTTGAATGGTCAACATATTATGGCGGTGTTGGTACAGAAGATATTCGTGGAATCTGTGTCGCGAATAATAAATTATGGATTGCCGGTTCTACTAATTCAAATAATTTCCCCGTTTTTGATCCTGGCAATGGAGCTTATGTTCAATCGACATACGGAGGTGGGTCTTACGATGGTATAATTGCATCGTTTGATTTAAATGGGCAGCTTTTATGGAGTACTTATTATGGAGGTAATCAGCGTGATGATATTAGAGATATTAAAGGGGATAATTATGGAGTTTTTGTTACGGGTAGGGTTGTTAATAGCGGTTTACCACTATATAATAATGGAACATCCGGATTTTTTGAAAGTAATGCTAAAAGTATTTTTATAGGTAAATTTAAACAAAATGGTAAGCGACAGTGGATGACTTATTTTTCGGGAACTGCAGGTGAGGGTAGAAAACTTGCAGTTACTAATGATGCCGTTTATCTTACTGGTTATATCAATGGTACTTTATTAACCAATGATTTAGGAAATGGTGCATATTTTCAACCCGGATTTGCAGGTGGAACTTGGGATGCATTTATTGCAAAATTTGATAGATGTGTTATTCCCAATGTAAATATTACTGTTTCTCAATCGGCTATTTGTAATTTCGACTCAACATGGTTATACGGACATGGCGATGATGTTTTAGCATATAATTGGAGTACACTGGCCACAACAGATTCTATTCATGTGTCCCCTAATGTTACAACTACTTATACAGTAACTATTACCGATGATATGGCTTGCAGTAATTCAGCTGATACGACTATAATTGTATATCCGCTACCTAACGTAACTATTACGGCAGAACATCCTATTTGCATAGGCGATAGTATTACATTGTATGCCAATGGTGCTCAAACATATATTTGGACGCCCATAAATGTTACCGCAGATTCAATTAGCGTGGCACCACTTAATACAACTACTTATTATGTTTTAGGAACCGATACCAACAATTGTAAAAATATCGATTCTGCACAGGTGATCGTTAATCCTTTGCCTAATGTATTTATTACAGGCGAACATCCTATATGTTTTAGAGATAGTATTACACTTTATGGGAATGGAGCTCAAACATATTTGTGGTCACCTAATGCTTTGGCTGGCGATAGCATAGAAGTTTCGCCTTCTAATACGACTACGTTTTATATTTTAGGAACCGATTCTAATGGCTGTAAAAATATTGATAGTGCTGAGGTTGTGGTTTATCCTTTACCCAATGTTCAAATTGTAGGCGAACATCCCATTTGTTTTGGCGATAGTATTAAATTGTATGCTCAAGGTGCGAATACTTATATTTGGACACCGGGAAATTATACAATAGATAGTATTCAAGTAGCTCCATTTACTACAACTTATTATTATCTACTTGGAACAGATACTAATCAGTGTAAAAATATAGATAGTGCCGAAGTGGTAGTATATTCGTTGCCCAATGTTCAAATTGTAGGCGAACATCCCATTTGTTTTGGCGATAGTATTACTTTGTCTGCTACTGGTGCTTTGACTTATGTTTGGTATCCTGATACATTACAGGGACCGAGTCAAATATTTTCACCTGATACAACTTCATTCTACATTTTAGAGGGAACAGATTTTCATCAGTGTAAAAATACCGATACGGCTACTGTTGTTGTATATGCTTTGCCCAATGTTCAGATTCTTGGTGCACATCCTATTTGCTACGGCGATTTTATCGATCTTACTGCTGTCAATGCAGAACATTATGTTTGGAATACTTTGGATACAACAGCCTCTATTCATGTTAATCCTTCTCAAACATTCGATTTTATCGTAGTTGGTACCGATACTAATGGCTGTGTTAATAGCGACACCAGTCAGGTTATTGTTAATCCTTTGCCACCGGTAAGAATATTTGGCGTGCATCCAATTTGCCATTATGATAGCATTAGCATATCGGCATTTGGAGCAAACACTTATACATGGGTACCGTGGGGTTATCATGATACAACTATAACCGTTTCACCCGATTCTACTACCAATATTACGTTGATTGGCATTGATGGTAATGGTTGTGTCAATAGCGATTCAGCTACACTGGTTGTATATCCATTGCCCAATGTAAGTGTTACGGGAGTTCATCCTATATGTATGGGCGATAGTATTACATTAACTGCACATGGGGCATACTCCTATCAGTGGATCCCTGTAAATATGAATGGAGAGCAAATTACCATTTCGCCAACTCAAACCGATAATTATACCGTACTTGGTACCGATACCAATCAATGCAAAAATACAGCAGATTTTTCTATAACTGTTTACGAACTACCGGTTGCTAATATTACAGGTATAAATCGAATTTGCCAACAAGAAATGGTAACACTTACCGCATCGGGAGGCGATTCATATATTTGGAATACCGCAGAAACGTCCACAAGTATTGATGTTATGCCAATGCAAACAACAACCTATTCTGTTATTGCAATAAAAAACATTTGTTCGGATACCGCATATTTTACCTTAAATGTAGATCCTAAACCAACCTTAACGTTAACACACGATACAACCATAATTATTGGTATGTCGCTTCCTTTGCAAGTAAGTGGAGCCCATACATACATTTGGACCCCCGTTACTTATTTGTCTTGTACTTCGTGCAATAATCCGAATACGCGTCCTTCAGAAACAATAGAGTATTGTGTAGAGGGAATTAATACTTTTGGATGTTCTGACACTGCTTGTGTTGTTGTAACGGTAGATAAAGAATGTGGCGAAACCTTTGTGCCATCAGCTTTTAGTCCTAATGGAGATGGGAATAACGATATATTGTATGTAAGAGGTAAATGTATAAAATCGATGAATTTTACCATTTTTAATCGATGGGGCGAAAAAGTCTTCGAAAGTTATGATCCTGATAATGGTTGGGATGGTACATTTAGAGGTAAGGAACTCGATACCGGAGTATTTGTTTATGTCTTAAAAGCCGAATATTACAATGGTGTTATAATAAATCAAAAAGGTAACATAACTTTAGTACGATAATTTATGCATATGATTAAAAAAATATCCATTTTAATATGGGGAAGCTTGTTAACAATAGGAGCTAATGCTCAAGATGTAATGCTTTCTCAACCGTTAGAATCTCCCATAGTTTTAAATCCAGCTAATACAGGAGCTCAATACGATTTAAGAACAAATTTAAATTATAGGCAACAGTGGCGAAGCGTTACCGATCCTTTTACTACGGTTATGGCATCGGGTGATGCCAAAATTGCATCACGTGGAAAATCTTCATCGTCTTTTGGTGTTGGCTTATTTATAATGAACGACAGGGCAGGTGGAGCTCATTTAAATACTTTTTTGGGGGGGCTTAATATTGCCGCTAAGGTTCCTTTAACAGGTAGTCAGAATATTTCGGCAGGTATTGGTACTGCATTTATGCAACGTCATATCGATTACAGTGCTCTTACTTGGGATAAACAATATGATGGGTTGGTATATAATCCTAGTCTTTCTAATGGTGAACAATTATCGAATGAACGAACCAATAATATTGATTTATCGGCTGGATTACAATGGAGCTATGGTAAAGGAGCTACAACGTTATCTTCGAATGATAATATTGGAGCGCAAGTAGGAATTGCGGTTTATCATATTAATAAGCCAAATTTGAGTTTCGATTACAATGATAAGTCTTATATGCGATTTGTTTTACATTCAACCATTTCATATGGAGTAAAAAATTCTAATATGCAAATATCGCCTTCTTTTATAGCTGCATTTCAAGGACCATCGAAAATGTTTTATACGGGTGCTCTAGTAAAATATAAACTTCAGGAGTCATCTAAATATACCGATTATGTTTTAGCTCGTATGATAAATGTAGGTACATATTATCGTTTTGGCGACGCAATTGTAGTGATGACTCAACTGGAATGGGGGCAATTTGCTTTTGGAATTAGTTATGATATCAATGTTTCGTCGCTAACTCGAGTTAGTACAGGACGTGGTGGTTTTGAATTGTCTGCACGATATATTCCCTTCCGTTCAGGTGTTTCAAGCCGTTTATTATAAAAAACCTTGGTTTTATAACCAAGGCTTTTTTGGGAATGCTTATTTAAATGCTGTTTCTGGTAAACCGTCTCCCGAAAGCTTTAATCGATCAAAATAAGTGGGAACAGGTTTGCCATTAATCTTATCTACATACATTTTTGCTAAATATTGACTGAGCATAAAACCATGACCACGTAAGCCAATAAACAATCCTAATTCGGGGTCGATAATATAGCGAGGTTCTACATAATAACCCGACCAAACAGCTTGGAAGCCTACTGACGATAATTGAGGTATCCAATTAACAAAGATTTCAGAAACAATTTCAATAAAATCTTTTGAATTGATTTTTAAATTTTTATCTGTTTCTAAATAATCATTAGCTGGCGATGCACATCCAATAATTTGTCCTGTTTCGGCAAGTTGCTGACCATACACAGCCGAAAATCCTTTGTATTTGCGTCTATCAATTAACATGTCGAGCGATTGACCATCTTTTCCCATCATTGGAAGGCGTCTAGTAATAAAAGCCTGATGTTTTACAGGATATAAGCCGGTTTCAATATCAAGCTTACGAGCAAACTCTGCTCCCTTAGGACCCAAAGCATTAACAAAATGATCGCAGGTTACTTCGTAATAACTTCCATCATGATGCTTAACCAACACTTTGTACTGACCATTCTTTTCTATATCAATCAATTGGCTATCTTCCCAAATTTCGCCACCCTTTTCGTTTCCAATAGCTCTTAACGTGTCGATAACAATGCCGGGAGTAGCTTGCCAACAATTGTGAGTAATGAGAGCAGCGTTATACGTTTTTAGGTTAGGATTAAAATTAGGTGAAATTTCTTTAACAAAATCTTTGGGTTCAATTAAATAAGCATCGCTCCATTCGATTGATTTTTCCAGTGCTTTGTAAGTAGCATCGTCGTGTGCAAACGTAACATATCGTGTTTGTTTAAAGTTGATATTTCTGAGCTTTTGTAATTCTTTAAATATTTCCAGATTGTGTGTAGCTATATCAGATATTTCGGGCACTGTAAAAGCTGGACGTCCACCGGCTATATTGCGCCATGAAGCACCACGGTCATAATTAATCAAAATAGGTTTATAGCCGGCTTCGGCAAAATAGCGATACAAAGCACTTCCTGCTATTCCACCACCAGCAATTAAAACCGATGTTTTTACTTGTTTTATCTTGTCTTTTTGGTGATGGATTATAATTTTTTCTTTTATTGATTTGGGATATAATTCACCCATGGTTAGTTGATTAGATAATGGACCACGTGGAGTAGCATCGCCAATTACTTGTATGTTTTTATCAGCGATGGCTTGTTTAAGTCGTTTAATACAACGTTTCCCTCGGCAAGCACCCATACCAAGGCGAGTTGTGTGTTTTATTTCGTCAATGGATATATATTTTCGGTCGCCAATTTCATTTAAAATTTCATCCATAGTAACATCGTCGCAATGGCAAACATAAGTTTTACTTTCAATGGGGCCTTCGTATTTTTTTAACTGAACGGATTCTGGGTATTTTTCTTTTAAAATAAAACCGCGAACTTCGGTCAAAGCTTCGCCTTTTAAGGTTATTGATTTTACGCGAGCAACATTAGTTTTATTAGGTTTTAATAATATTTTTTCAATAATTCCTTCGCCTAATTTTTGCCCTTGATTGTTTACTAAATAAACCTCTTTACCTTCTTCTGCAAAATATTCGATAGGTAAGAACAAACAATCTTTTTTAAGATTGTAACCAAAAATGGCTAATCCGGGGCATTGGTAAACACAATCCATACAACCTACGCACTTGTTGAAATCGATTTGAGGTACTGTGCTGGTTGATGATTTGGTGATAGCTCCATGAGGGCAGGCAAATGAACACGGATTGCAAGCAAAGCCATAAAGACAATCGATGAGTACAAAGGGTTTTTCTAATCGATCTTGTTTAGGATAATAAGGTTTTTCGATAACTCGAACCGGATGTTGTTGTGAGTCGATATATTCTTTTGATATTTCAAGATAATCGTTATAGTTATATCGTTTTCCTAATGCTTCTAAAACTTCAAAAGCAGCTTGTTTACCGCGTAAAACGGCACTTGTGCCTTCACCAATTCTTATAGCATCGCCTACGCCATAGCACAAACGTCCAAATACTTCATTGCCTTTTATAAGCAATTGGTCGTCAGGAACTAAGCCTGTACATATATTGATAGCATCTATTCCGTCAATTACTTTTTCAGTTCCGGGAATGGGTTTAAAGTTCTTGCATTCGGCTATGACAGCACCGGTAATTCCTGTATAATCTTTATTTGGGATCGCCTTAAGTAAAATATGTGAGGTTAATATTGGAATCCCTAAACGACGAACACGATTAGCCTGAACAGGGAAACCACCTTCTTTATCTTGAGCCTCGATAATGGCTTTTACATTGGCACCGGCTTGCATTAATTGGTATGATGTAAGATAACCAATATTACCGGCACCTACCGTTAATATATTTTTACCTAGCAGTGTAAACTCATTATTCATCATTTTTTGAACAACGGCAGCTGTGTAAACGCCTGGTACATCATCGTTTTCAAACGTTGGCATAAATGGAACGGCTCCTGTTGCTACAATAAGAGCATCGGCATCAATGTAATATATTTCTTCTGTTTCGATGTTTTTTATAGCCAAACGTTTGCCTTCTAAAATATCCCAAACAGTCGAATTCAAAAAAATGCCTGAATGATCATCACCAGCTAAGGTTTTGGCAATGTCAAATCCACGCATACCACCAAATTTCTTTTCTTTCTCAAAAAAGAAAAACTGGTGCGTTTGCATTAAAAACTGACCTCCAATTTTGGCATTATTATCCACTACAATATTGTCTATCCCATGCATATTAAGGGTTTCGCGAGCAGCTAAACCGGCAGGACCTGCTCCAATAATAGCAACTTGGGTTTTATATACTTTTATAGGTTCATTTGTTTTTATTGGCACTTCGTTGGGCGAATAATTCTTCGGTATTTCACGAACTTCCTTAACTCCGTCAACTTTGGTGATGCAAATTCTACGAATAACACCGTCAACCAACATTTCGCATGCTCCGCATTTGCCTATACCACATTCTAAGCTTCTGTTACGATTATCGAGACTATGACTATGAACAGGATAACCTGCTTGATGTAATGCTGCAGCTATGGTAAAGCCTTTTTGAGCTTTTATTTCTTCCCCTTCGTATATAAATGTAATAATGTCCGTTTTGGGAACTTCTAAAATGGGGTGTTTTTCTACTTTTATCATAAGTATTGAATTTTAACATGCAAAGTTTTACCTTTATTTGTCAAATTGCAATGACCTTTGTCATTCAAATATTGTGATAATTGATATTATTTTTTTTCGGCTTGGGTTTTTACAAATTGCCATACATCCCATTGTTCGTCTCCCCAATGATGATAGATATGTATCATTGCAGGTTGAATAATTTTATTGCCCTTTAATAATAAGGATTTGCTCTTGTCCACTGTAATTTCGGGTTTATAAAAATCGGCAATAAAATTAAATTTTTCGGGGAGCAGAGGATGATTTTGTAAGTTATATTGAAAAACGGTTGCTATTAAAGTCCCTTGATCGCGAACCCTCCAAAATGAATTTTTAAAGAGAGTTAATGTATTTTGATGCCATTGTTCCATAAAGGCATGCGATTGATGGTCAAAAACAAAAACACCACCATTCCAGTGTTGCCAATCAATTGGTACATCTACGTTGAAGGTTTCTTTTAATGCTTGTTGTATATGGTTGCATCGATTGGGCGTAACGGCAAGCTTGCCATTCTTAGTCCATTGTCGTTTTATGAAATTAAATGTATAACCGGTTTTTTCTTTGATAGTTTTTCTATAAAGCAATAGAATTGGATAATAAAAATAATTTGATACTTCTAATTGTTTTTTACGAGCATTAATTGTTATATCATCTGATATCTTTGTTTTTCCAATTATATAACTGATGATAAATTTAAGGTAAAAATGGAATAACTCCCATAAGTTTGTGTTTATTTTATTTTGCAAAGCAATAAGCTTTCTGATTTCTTTTTTGCTATAATCAGGTGGATAATGAGGATTTTTAATAATTGCTGCTATAGATTGTTGAAATAAAGAATCGGTTTTTTCAAATTTTGCTTTACAACTGCAATGAACGGCATAAGGGCTAAAGTACGATAGTGTGCTGTGATCTTTAGCAAAAGTTATTGGTGACTGATAATATTTAAATATGTTGTTGCATTCAGCATTTAAAGCAATTACATCGCTATCGAGGTAGCAATATGTCTTATTGTTTGGTAATATTTTATGTAACGATGTTTTGAGCCAAATGCTTGCCTGATGATGATCGTAAGAGGATGGCGTTTCAATATCTATAACATTATCATGATGTATAGGAATTTCGTTACGTGTGGAATCGGTAACTACATAAATAGGATATTGACTATGTTTTTTTAATTGCTCAAGTGAAAAATGTAAGGTGTCGATATGTACTTTTGCTCCACAAACAACAAACACAAAAGCAGCATGATCAGACGTTAACATTGTAAATTATTTACGGTCGAAACAATATTTCAAGCCAATAACATGCGAATATAAAGCAGCAGATGCATTGCCAATATCGGTAAAGGCATAGTCGAAGCCGAAATTTTTATAAAAAACGCCTACTCCTATCGAAGGTTGCAGGTTATATGATTTATTCCCGGCAAAATCGCTTATTTGTTGAATATTATAAACACCGGCTCTCAAAAAAATCATTTTCATATAAGAAAGCTCAATCCCAAGATGTGGGTCAATGCTTGCAAAAGAAGATTTAACCAGCGTATTTCTCTTTTTATCGAAAGTAAAATCGGCATCTAATTCGGCTAATAGGCTATATTTTTCTTTAAAAGTAAAAGTTTTAGATGCACCTAATAATAAACGTGGGATGGTTATTTCTAAACCATTGGTAGGGATTTCGTTGCCCGTTTTAATAAATGCATCTTCAAATGTTTCGGTATTGTACCTCCAAGCATTGAACGTAGAGGTAGCATCTCTAAGCACAGCGCCAAACCTCCAATTGTTGAGCGAATAATTTGCCGATAAATCGAAACCAAACCCCCAAGCAGAAGCAAAATCACCAACGATTCTTCGTATTATTTTAACATTGCCACCTACATTAAGCGAAGGTATTTGTTTCAACTTTCGAGCATAAGAAAGTAGGGCTGCATAATCGGCAATAGAAAAAGAAGAGAGTTTGCTGTAATCGAAATTGCCATTGGCATCAACTAAATCGAGCGTATTAGGGATATCGTCCACGCCAAAGCGGATAATGCTTATGCCAAAAGCCGAAGAATCGGAATTTCGAATAGCAAACGAACCATAATCGTATTTTGCTAATCCACCGAAATACGAAGCATGCATAACGCCAATATTTGCATTTTGCTGAAGCTCAACCAACGACGAAGGATTCCAATATCCGGCATGGACATCCGAAACCGAAGCAACCACAGCATTGCCCATCGATAAAGCTTTGCCTCCAATGCCCAATTGTAAAAATTCGTTGCTATATTTTTGGGCATACAAAAACGAACAACTAACGAAAACACTTATAATTAGTAGCGAAAATCGAGCAATCATAAAAAAAACTTGTTCAAAGTTAATTATTTTACTTCATTTAATAAAACGTATCAACTAATAACATAAATTTGCCAAAAATATTGTAATAGAATGAAATTATTCATCAGCATTAAAAATAGCATTCCAAATTTTCTCACTTTGATGAATTTATTCTCGGGATGCCTCTCTATTGTTGCAACCGTCGAAGGCTATCCTGTTTGGGCAGGAATATTTATTTTTATTGCTTCAGGTTTCGATTTTTTCGATGGTTTTGCAGCTCGATTGCTCAAGGCAACTTCGTCTATTGGCAAAGAACTCGATTCTCTTGCCGATTTAATCAGCTTTGGCTTAGCACCATCGTTTATAGTCTTTGGATTTTTAAAATCGGTTTTACTTATTAATCATATCGAACATGATGACTTTACCTTGACCAACATGCTAATTTTAGCAAGCCCTTTTTTGATTGCTTTATTTTCAGCGCTTCGTCTTGCTAAGTTTAACATTGACGAAAGGCAGACGACTGAATTTATCGGCATGCCCACACCTGCCAATGCTATTTTTTTTGCATGGCTTCCTATACTTTTAAGCAGCTACGATTTAACTTCATTTTTTATTATTCTTAATATAAAGTCGTTGATAATTGTTACCATTCTACATTCGTTGCTTTTGGTTTCGCCTTTTCCACTTTTTTCTTTAAAAATAAAATCGCTTAAATGGAAAGGGAATCAAATTCGCTATATCTTTATGGGCTTAGTTGTGCTTTTGGTAATTTTTCTTAAATTGTACAGTGTCCCTTTTATAATTTGGCTTTATATTTTAACCGGAATAATCCGATATTTTTTTAGTCCCAAGAGTTATTCGTAACCGTAATTCAACAAATTCAATTACAACGTTGAATTTGTGTTATCGTTTATTTGTTTTCTTTGGCTCTAAGCAAATCGAGAACAGCATTGATAAATGTTAACGGGTGTGGAGGGCAACCGGGTACTAATAAATCAGGTTTAAGCTCATTAATAATTTCGCGGCGGAGTGCCGGACTTTGCTTAAAAAGCCCACCAGACAATGCACACGCTCCAACTAAAACGACGATTTTAGGTTCGGGTATTGCTTCGTAGGTCAAACGAACAGAGGCAAGGCTATTTTCGGCAATGGGTCCCGTTATTACTAAGCCATCGGCGTGGCGTGGGGAAGCCACAAACTCAATACCATAACGTCCCATATCAAAATTCACGTTTCCGGCTGCGTTAAGTTCTAATTCGCAACCATTGCAACTACCTGCTGATACTAATCGCAGTTTTAATGAGCGACCCAAAATGCGTATAATTTCACTGCGTACTATGGATGGCTCAATGGAGATTGAATTAGAATAACCTTCTTTTATTTGCAAACGCTCATATATGTTTGTACCCATTTTATATTCATTCGAAAACTGTATTTTGTGCTCAGGACAAATTTCTTGACATTCTAAACAAAAAATGCATGAATCGAGCGATAGCGTAAGTGGCGATTTTCTGATTGCCTTAGTAGGACATGCTTGTACACATAATTGACAATCTTGTTTACATGGGTTTGTTGAAATAACGGGTAAACCACTAAAATTTTCTGGTAATTTTACCTTAGTGGGATCGGGTATATACCGATTTCCGTGATGAATAAATGCTTTTAAACCATCAAACATAGGCTTTAATTTTATAGGTCGAAACCACAATACGACAAATCGAAACTTTTATTGCAAATTGGAAAATCGCTGATATCATTATTGCGAACAGCCAATGCTAACGCAAACCAATTATGCAACGAAGGGTCTTTTACTTTATAGTGCGACAACTTACCTTGAGCATCGGTTATAGCAACATGACATAATTCGCCTCTCCACCCCTCAATAAGCGATACCGAAAGCGTGTTAGGCATAAGTTGATAGTTTGCATCGGTTGTTTTCTGACTTGATTGATGCAATTGGAGCAATTCTTTGATATGCTGAAGTGAGGCTACAATTTCAAAATGCCTTAGTTTAGCCCTTGCCATTACATCACCATTTTTTAATACTATCGGAACAATGCTTTTTGTTTTAAAATACCCTATGGGATGCGATTTACGAACATCACGCTCTATTCCACAGGTACGTGCAGCCATACCTACAAACATCATGTCGCGAGCTTGCTGAGGGGTAACCACTCCCACATTTTCAAAACGTGCTAATACACTTGGTATATCGAACATTAATTGAGCCATTTCGTGGAAACGCGATTCGTATTCGGCTAAATTTTTAGCAATTTTTTCTTTAAGCTCAGGTGTGAGTGGATATTTGTTTTTCATTGGAAATATGAGTTTGCGGGCAAAGCGATTGCCACACCAAGCCAAAAAAGTATTGATAATTATGGTTCGTAAATCTTGAAAAACAACTGTTCCAAATTGATATGCAACGTCGGTACATAGGGCGCTTAAATCGCCGGTATGAATGGCAATGCGTTCCAATTCAAGGGCAATGGCTCGTTCAATCTCAGCCGATTCGGGCATGACTTTCCCATTAAGCGATTCGATGAGGTAAGCATAGGCTAAGGTGTTCCCGACAAGCGTATCACCGGCGATGCTTTCAGCCAATTTAGTTTGATATACCACATCTTGGTTTTGAACCATTAAAGATTCTACTCCACGATGTTGATAACCAAGTTGTATTTCGAGATGCAATACTTTTTCGCCGTTGCATATAAAACGAAAGTGTCCGGGCTCAATAATACCAGCATGAATAGGACCTACGCCTACTTCGTGTAGTTCATAGCTATCAATGCTATAAAATGGGTATTTGTTAATAGTTATATCGCTATTCTTTCGATTGAATGGAAAACGTAAGGGCTTATTCCAATTGGAATCTATAAAATGTAAATCGAATACTTCAGCTATTTCACGCTCGTATGCATGCATGCCAGGATATAGATGGGTTAGCGATTTTAACTTTGCTCCTTTAGCTACTTTGCAACTAAAAACATAAATGCTATGTTCAACATCGTTGGCAATCATAGCCCACAGACGCATGCCGTTCCCTTCGTTCATAGCAAAGTAGTTAACACAATGATTGCTATCATCATTTAGCAAGTTAAATGTTGAAAAAAATTCGTCGTAATTGAGCACCGGAACTTTTTCAACCGGTATAGCTTCACTGTTTTTTATACTAGTATAGTTCATAAAATAGTCATTTAGGGTAAAACAGCTTGTTGAATCAACAAAATTAAAAAGTCGGGTGGTTGAATACTTAAATAAAAAGTAAACAACAAAAGCACAAGTTGTGGAATACTTTCGTACCAAGGGCTAGGTTGTATGGTTGATAATTGTTGTTGTCCCAAATTTTTAAACAATATGCGGAAAAGTTGTTTGGTGAAAATCCAAATAATAATGGTAAGTAAAAGAACAATAACTATCACTAACCAAAGTAATCCTTGTTCTATCATCGTTTTAAACAACATAAGTTCTGTAAAAAACATACCCGAAGGCGGAATTCCCAATATCAAAATAAATGCGAGCAAAAATACCATGCCTCCAAGTGGATTGAGCTTAAAGTAACGACCCACTCCCATTAACTTCTTTGTTTTGTACATTTGAATTAATTGCGATAATTGGAAAAACAAACTCGATTTTGTAAAAGAGTGATAAATCAGGTGCAATATAACGGCAAACCATGCTAAACCACCGGTTGCTATACCTAATGCAACTAAGCCCATGTGTTCAATACTTGAATAAGCAACCAATCGTTTATAATTTTTTACACGAATCATATATATTGCTGCATACAAAATAGATAAGGCTCCGATGATATACAAAACATGACTAGCCCAAGCATGCATGGGAGTATAAGTAGTAATTTTAAAAAAGCGAAAAATGGCTACAAATCCAACATTTGCTAATGAAGTCGAAAATAATGCCGAAATGGGACTTGGAGCAATTGAGTTTGCATCAACACAAACCGTATGCAATGGAAATACTTCCATTTTTATACTAAACCCAATTACGATAAGCAAAAATGCACTTTGAAAAAGTATAGCATTGTTTATTAAAAGTGAATGATTAATAGAACTAAAAAACAAATCTACACCTCCTGAACCTTTGAGCGATAAATCGAGCAAAATAATACCAATAAACGAAAACGAAAGTCCAATAGTCGAAACAAAAACATACTTCCACGTAGCCTCTAACGACTCAATGGTTCGTTCATGGTAAATTAAGACCGCAATAGCCAATGTAGTAGCTTCTGTCAGAATCCAAAGCAAACCTGCATTGTTTGACAGAAAAACACCCGTCATACAGCCAAAGAAAAGCATTAATGCCAATAAGTAGATACTTCGAATAAGCGGCTTTTCGTTGCGATGTTGAAAATAAATAAACGAATTGACCATTGTAAAAATTGCCGTTATTGAAAGTACACTAATAAAAATAACCGATAAAGCATCGTTTTTAAAATACGAAGTCCAGTTGGTATTGAGTTTTGTAAATAAATAACCACTAAAAGATAGTTGCCACAATACAAATAATGCTGCTACCGGGATTTGTCCTTTTCTGTTACGAATTAGAAAAGCTAAAAGTGCCCAAAATACCACACCTGAAAAATAAATTATCAATTCCATAGTTAATCGCTTAATGAAGTTAGTTTGGTTATATCCATATCTTCGAACATTTTGCCGATTTTATTAATGAATAAACCAAAAATCAATACAGAAATTAAGATGTCGAGCAATATACCAGCATTTACGGCAAATGGCATTTCTTTCCCTACAGAAAACGAAAGCAATACAATTCCATTTTCTAACACCACATATCCCACCAAATGCATCAAAATTTCCTTTCTCGATATAATTAAGAATAAACCAGTTAAAATTCCAGAAAATGCTGCCGCAATGTAAGCTGGTTTTAAAAAGGTATTTTGAATGTAATAGGCAAAGATAAGATTACCAATAATTATTACCGAAATAATAATTAGCGAATTAAATCCAGAAATGTAAGGATTTACTTGTCGTTTAATATTATTTCTGTTCACTACTTTTTTTAGATAATTAGGCATAAACCACGCTTTAAATATCAACGTTTCGAGTAAAACAATAAGTAAATTAACAATATTAATTTCGTTTAACTCTATAATAGCAACTCCAAACAATAGCAATCCCTGTAATATCAATAGATTAAGGACAGTAAACAAACGTCCGGAAATGGCAATATAAAACAGTGAAACGAAAAACAATAAAATAAAAAGCATTCCCATAATTAAAACAATTTATTCATAATCAACATACTACCAAAGAAAATAAGGATAGCTATTGGAATTAATATAACAATAGCTTTATTATTGTTTCTTAGCTTATGACGTGCTCTAAACGACTCAACAAAACCAACTGCTACAGCAAATAGAAGGGTAATTGTTACAAAAACAAGTAAAGTAAGCCAAGTCGGAAATGAAGGAGCTATGAAAAGATTGGTAACTAAAAGGCTATATAAAACGAATTTTAAGTGCCCTGCCCATTGAATCAAAGCTAAGTCAAAACCACAATAATCGAGTACCATCACTTCATGAATCATGGTCAATTCAAGATGTGTTTTAGGGTCATCGTATGGCATACGGCTGTTTTCGAGCAGTGCAACATGAAAAATTAAATAAGTGGCTAACACACCAATAAAAATAGCTATAGAACTATTAAAGGTAAGTGAGTGAAAAAAAGTTTCGAACGAGGTTGTTCCGCTCAAAAGAGCGAGCGAAGCTAACAAAATAAAAAAAGCTGGTTCAACTAGCATAGAATATAGGGCTTCGCGACTTGCTCCCATTCCCTCGAAAGCACTACCTGTATCAAGGGCTGCAACAATCATAAAAAATTTACCTAAACCAAGTAAATAAATAAAAAAGATAAAATCGCCCTGAAATGAAATGACTGCTCCATGCTTGCCCAATGGTAACATCAACGCTGCCATAATAACCGAAGCAAAATACATAACCGGAGCCCATGCAAATATCCACGAAGTAGTTTTGCTGTAAACAGCTTCTTTTCTGAATAACTTCACCAAATCATATACAGGTTGCCAAACAGATGGACCTTTTCGTCCCGATGTTTTGCTCTTTACCTTCACGATAATGCCCGGAAATACTAAACTAAGCAAAATAATTGCAGCCAATACCATATTATATCAAGTTTGTTAAAGTTAAAATTATTAATACTATTATAAGAACAAAGGGGTATAAGATATAATGTTGCGTCTGTCCGCTTTGGATAAAAGCAAATTTATCGAAAAAGCGTTCAAATATTTTTGCAATGGGCTTAAAAATATGTTTTTCGTAAGTGCTTTCCTGATGAGTTTTGTAATGGCGATGTTCTGGGAAATATTCTGTTGTCGCGATGGGTTTAAAATGAGTAGTAACATTTAATGAATGTTCCATGCCATGTATATAATTTTCAGCATACGAAGAAGCTGTATATTGAGTGCGTGGAGCATTCCCGTGATATGCACATCCCCATGTAACCGAAGATTGCACTTTTTTAGTCGTGAATGCCCATTTTTTTATTAACCAAACAGCTAATACAATTAACACAAATACTCCGGCAGCAAGACTTATGCTTTGAAGTGCATCAGTATTAGGCAACAATACGGTACTACACGTTGAGACATTTTGCTGAACAATTCTTAGCACAGGGTTTAAAACAATCGATGGGACAAAACCAATGAGTAAAATTAACGCCAGACTTATAAACTGAGGGGCTAACGACCACCATGACATTTCATGGGCATGATGCATATGCGAGCTGCGTTCGGTTCCTAGAAATACTATCCCAAAAGCTTTGGTAAAACAAAAAATAGCTAATCCTCCAATAGCAGCTAAACCAAGTAAAGCGAACAACATAACTAATTTTACAATCACATCTGCGTGAATAATACCATTTACAAAACCATTATAGATTAAAAATTCAGAAATAAAACCATTAAAAGGAGGTAATCCACAAATGGATAACGAAGCAATAAGAAAAATAAAAGCTGTTACAGGCATACGTTTTATCAATCCTCCCATGTTGTCAATGTTCATGGTATGCGTTTGATGATAAACAGAACCTGCACTGAAAAACAACAGCGATTTAAATAACGAGTGATTGAGCACATGCAAAATACCACCGGCAAACCCCAACATAGCAAGTGTCTGATTTTGAATAGCCAATCCAATAATGCCAACACCTATACCAATACCTATAATGCCAATATTTTCGATGCTATGATATGCTAGTAATCGTTTTAAATTATGTTGAACAATGGCAACACCCACACCTGTAATACCAGATATAAGCGAAACAAATAAAACAAGTAAACCAATGAGCATTAAATCGTTTTGTAGGGCGAACACTATGCGCAAAATACCATAAATACCCAATTTTATCATCACTCCCGACATTAATGCCGAAACATGCGAAGGAGCAGCAGGGTGTGCATGAGGAAGCCACGTGTGGAAAGGTACAAAACCAGCTTTAAAACCAAAACCCGCAAAAAACACCAAAAATAAACCGACATTAGAGTAATTCGCAAAATATTGCTGCAATGCCGACCATGACCACGAATCGGTAAAATAATGTAAAATAATGATACCTAATAATAAAAATAAAGCAGCAAAGTGCATTTGAATAAAATAATTGATACCGGCTTTTTGCGTTAACGATTTTTCTGCTTCAAACATCACCAACAAAAACGAACTTAATGACATAATTTCCCATACTACCAAAAAAGCTATGGTATTTTGCAACATCGTTAAAACAATCATTGACCAGTAAAGTGTGAAAAACGAAAAATAATGTAAAACTAATTCCTGTCGGCTTTTAGTATGATACATCGACATATATTGTATGCTGTATATAGACGAAACAAGAGTTGTAATATTAATAACCAAAACAAAAAATGCCGACAGCTTATCCATCGTAAGCAAAATGTCATTCCCCCAAAAATGAAAAGGAATGAGACAAGCATATGGTTGCGATA
Organism: Bacteroidales bacterium; assembly: GCA_013314715.1. NCBI lineage: Bacteria > Pseudomonadati > Bacteroidota > Bacteroidia > Bacteroidales > Bacteroidales bacterium. Next base: position 25,102 of record JABUFC010000019.1, read on the forward strand.
AAAATAATGTTTTAATAGCATAAAACGAACTCACAGCTAAAAATAAAAAAGTCAATATAAGATTGTAAACGGGTAGTTTTTTCCGGGACATTGCAAAAAACAATACAGAAAGACAAATAATTAACAATAATTCCATATCTCTGATATTTATTGCAAAAGTAGATTTTATATACTTACATTATTCACGTTTATTATGATTATTAAAAAAAATTTAGCCTATGTTTAAAATTCTAGTTAAAAAAAGTTGAATATTTGGAAAAATGAGTAAAAAAATATAACTTTCGGACGAATATATTCAAAAAATAACTAAAAAAATAAATTATGAGAAAGATTTTCATTCTTTTTAGCTTTGTAGTTTTATCTATTACTGCATTTAACCAAATAGATCCTTTATTATCGCCTTATTATCAAAATGGTCCGTATTCGGTGGTCATGGATTCAGATATGACTGCTACACCCAACGATTTATTGTTTTTTAGACCTTCTAATTCTACAGGTGGTCCATTTCCTACCATATTATTTCAACCCGGCGCTAATGGAACTGGTACAAGTTACATCAACAAGCATAGTTACGATATTTATTGGCAACATTTAGCTTCATACGGATTTGTGGTAATCATTATAAACAACACATCCGGTGGTCCAAACTCTACATTATTTACGCAAACACACGATTACATAAAAACTAAAGTTGCTAATTCTTCTAATTGGATGCACTCTTATGTCGATTTGAGCAGATTTATAGTTGCCGGACACTCAAATGGTGGCATGAATGCAACCGATATCATTATTAACAGACCTAATGAAATACAAGCTATTATTTATATGGCTTCTTATCCCAATCCTGGTATTTTTGGTTTAGGTGCTCAAAATGTTGGAAGTTATAATGGCAAAGTTATGTTAATGTGCGGTAGCGAAGATAATACTTCTGCACCTTTAGTTGGATCGACGAATGATGTTGCCAGCAATGCTTTTCAAAATAGGTTTACGGCGGCATCATGTAAGACCTGGGTTTTATTTAATGGTATTGGTCACGGAGGTTTTGGCAATTACAACAATCCCGATCAACCTGTTGGTTCTATTGGAAGGGAACCAGCTACTGCATCGATACGTCATTATATTTGTTCGTTTTTACTTTCGCAATTTTATGCCAATGGCGTAGCATATGCTAACTTTACTCAACCATTATTAAAACCAACTTCGGTTGGTGAATTTCAAACAACTTGTTCTCAGCTTGCTGAAATCAATGCCACGAACATAAACGCTGTTGCTTCTATATATCCAATGCCTGCAAGTTCATATGCAATTGTAAAATTCAATCAAAATTTTTCAGGTGTATGCCATATCTACAACGTCTTAGGACAGGAAATTAGCACTTTTAAATTAAACGACGAAAACGAACATTGGATTGATTTTAGCAACTTAAATAAAGGTCAATATATTTTAGAATATATTGATGATAAGGGTTTAGTTAGTTTTGTAAAATTGATTAAGATTTAGTGATGGTTTAGGGGAAAAAAAGAGGCTGTCAAAAATGACAGCCTCTTTTTTATTTTTTCATCAATTCATTAAATTACTAAAGAAAAGCGTTTAAAAGCTACTACTTTTAAATCTTTGTCAATACTTTCGAGGTATTGACGAACAGTTTTTTTACTATCGCCAAGATATTCTTGATTAAGGAGTGTGCTTTCTTTGTAGAATTTATTGAGTTTACCTTCGGCAATTTTATCAATCATGTTTTCGGGTTTACCTTCTTTGCGAGCTTGATCTCTACCAATTTCAAGTTCTTTTTCGATTATTTCTTGTGGTACATCGTCTTTGTCAATAGCAACAGGGCTTTGAGCAGCAATTTGCATCGCAATTTCTTTAGCTATTTGTTCGTCTGAAAGTATTTTGTTAAATCCTACGATACTTCCAATTTTGCTTCCAAAATGAATATATGAATAAACGTATTCAGCTTCGATATATTCATAGCAAGCAATGTCCATGCGTTCGCCAATGGCAGCAACTTTTTCCATAATCATATCGTTAATGGTAACTCCATCAACTTTGATTTGTTTTAGTTCGTCGATGTTTTTAGGGCGATTTTTTAATGCTGCATCGGCAATGGTTTCAGCAACTTTAACAAAGCCTTCGTTTTTGGCAACGAAATCGGTTTCGCAACTGAGAGCGGTCATTACAACAAAACGTTTATCACTTGATGTACGTGCAACAACGCATCCTTCAGTAGTTTCTCTATCGGAGCGTTTCATGGCTATAGCTTGTCCGCGTTTACGGATAATTTCTATTGCTTTATCAATATTTCCATCTGCTTCGTTGAGAGCATTTTTGCAGTCCATTAAGCCTGCACCAGTTACTTTTCTTAATTTAGTAATATCTGCTGTAGTTATTTGAGCCATAAATTTCTTTTTTTAGGGTTTATTTATTCTTTTGATTTTGGTTTACGAGCCGAACTTTTTTTACGAGCTATTGTTTTAGCTTCTTTATCAGTATTTTCTTCTTTTGAAGCTTCGGAAGATTTATCTTCGGCAGGAGTGTTTTCTTTTTCTACTTTTCTTTCTTCAAAACCTTCTTTAATAGCATCTATTATGGTGTCTAATATTAAAGCTATACTATTCGAAGCGTCGTCGTTGGCTGGGATTGGGAAGTCAACTAAATTGGGGTCTGAATTAGTATCTACCATAGCGATAATAGGAATGCCTAAACGGCGTGCTTCGCGAACTGCAATGTGTTCTTTAGAAATATCAACAATAAAAAGTGCTGCAGGTAATCGATTCAAATCGGAAATGCTGCCTAAGTTTTTTTCTAGTTTTGCACGTTGACGATTGATTTGTAAGCGTTCGCGTTTTGATAAATTATCGAATGTGCCGTCGTTGAGCATTTGGTCAATGCTGGTCATCTTTTTAACAGCTTTACGAATGGTAGGGAAGTTTGTTAAAAGACCACCTGGCCAACGTTCTGTAACATATGGCATATTGATATTTGATACTTTTTCGGCTACTATTTCTTTTGCTTGTTTTTTGGTAGCCACAAATAATATTTTTCGACCCGATTTGGCTATTTGTTTAGCAACACTGCTTGCTTCTTCGAGTTTAGCCAATGTTTTATGAAGGTCAATAATATGAATCCCATTTTTTTCCATAAAAATGTAAGGAGCCATAGCGGGATTCCATTTTCGTCTTAAGTGTCCAAAATGAACACCTGCTTCTAATAATTGTTCGAATGTAACTTTTGACATAAAAATTTATTTTTAGTTATTAATACAATTGGCAAGTAGTTCTTCGTGAAGAAGAAGTCTTGCCAATTTGAAAATTTCGGATAATATTTTGTACATTAACGTTTGCTGAATTGGAAACGTTTACGTGCTTTCTTTTGACCTGCTTTTTTACGTTCAACTTCGCGGGGGTCGCGGGTTAATAAACCTTTAGATTTTAAAGGTGAGCGATTATTTTCGTCGAGTTCAACTAAAGCACGTGAAATGGCATGACGTAATGCTTCGGCTTGACCTCTAACGCCACCACCGCTAATGTTGGCTTTTATATCGAATTTGTTTTCTAATTCTAATATTCTAAGAGGTTGAAGTACTACGTTTTGGAGAATTTCGCTAGGAAAATATTCTTTATAATCGCGATTATTAACTAATATTTTTCCATCACCTTCGCTAAGATAAATACGTGAAACGGCTGCTTTTCTTCTGCCAACAGTGTTTATTTTTTCCATATCGATTATTTAATTTTATCTATTGTAATTAAGGTTGGTTTTTGAGCTTCATGTGGATGATTAGATCCAACATATACATATAAATTATGTATTAAACGACGTGAAAGTCGATTGCGTGGAAGCATGCCTTTTACTGCATGTTCAACAACTTTGCGAGGGTCGGTACGCATCCATTTTGCAGGATTTTCAATGCGTTGGCCACCAGGGTATCCTGTGTGACTTAAATATATTTTCTTTTCCATTTTATCGCCGGTAAATACAACTTTATCGGCATTTATTACAATTACATTGTCTCCACAGTCAACATGAGGAGTAAATCCTGCTTTGTGCTTTCCACGTAAAATAATTGCAATTGTTGACGAAAGACGACCAACCGGTACGTTTGTTGCATCGATAAGCAACCAGTTCTTTTCAACTGTTTCTTTATTCAAAGAAATTGTTTTGTAGCTTAATGTGTCCACTTTTTTAATCTTTTAGTTACCCTTAAAATACGGACTGCAAAGATACATATTTTTTTCTTATTTAAAACAAGTTATGTTAAATTTTTTATCAAAAAATTTTCTTTACTGTTTAATTGTCCCAAAATCCAATAATTAAACCAGTTTTCCATGATTAAAATTTTCCAAAGTTTCCAAATTTCACCGTTTTGTAAATAATGGTCGATCGTTTCTTGGCGTATTAAGCCATTTTTTGCAAGGTTTGATTTTTTTAAGTGCTGAAAATAGAATAATTTATGACTATAAAATGAATCGGGACCTACAAATCCTTGTTTGGGTTTGTTTAATATATTTTGAGGTATTTTCGATTTTAAAATATTTTGTAGTAGATATTTTTGTTGTTGTTTATTAAAATAATGCTGAGGATGTAGCGAAAACATGAATTCTACCAGTGATTTATCAAGGAAAGGTACTCTAACTTCGAGTGTATGAGCCATACTGGCGCGATCTACTTTGGTCAGTACAAGTTCTGGCAAAAATGTTTTTAAGTCGAGATATTGAAGTGCTTTAAGTGGGTGTATGTCTTTTATGTAATGCTTGCGGTAGAAATAGAAGACATCGTCGGGAATGTACTTATAAAGATTAAAAGGTAAAAGCTTTGTTAGTTCAGAGTGGTTAAATAGTCCCATGGCCATAGATTGTGCATAGTATTCTACAAGTGAATCGTTTTTGAATAGCGAAAGGCCTTTATAGAACCATAGGTGAGACATATAAGTTTTATGCCAATGATATCCAGCAAATAATTCATCGCCACCTTCGCCCGATAATACTGTACGAACTTTTGACGCAGCAAAACGACAAATTTCATATGTTGGAACAATAGAAATGTCGGCAATAGGTTCATCATAATTATAAACCGATTGATAAATATTTTCTATTGTATTATTGGGTAGTATTTTTTCGTAATATTCTCGAATGTTTAATTGTTGAGCAATGATAAATGCTTGTTTGTGTTCGCTTTTTTCCCAATTGTCAAAACCAATGGTAAAAGCATAAGGGTTGTAATTATTTTCTTGGGTTAACATGGCTATAGTTGACGAGTCGAGGCCACTACTTAAAAATATACCAAGGGGAACGTCGCTTTGTAAGTGTTGTTTAACTGATAATTTCAAACGTTGATATACTTCATTGTCTATATTGCTATTATATTTTTTATCGCTTGGAACAAGTTGCCAATATTCATGAATCTCTATACGATTGTTTTTATCGGCTATCAAATATGAAGCAGGTGGAAGTTTATATATATTTTTGTAAATAGTATTAGGAGAGGGGATGTATCGATATGTAAAATATTTTATAAATGATTCAAAATTTATTTCTTTGTTGAATTCGGGATGTTTTATTAAAGCTTTTATTTCGGATGCTACTATAAAAAATGAGTCGAATTGTGCATAATACAAGGGCTTTATACCGATTCTGTCGCGTGCACAAAAAAAATGTTGTTTGTTTTCGTCGTATATTACGAATGCAAACATCCCATTTAGCTTTTGCAAAACAGAATTTCCCCATTCTTCGTAACCATGTATAATAACTTCAGCATCGCTTTGGCTTTTAAATACGTGTCCTAATTGTTCTAATTGAACTTTCAGTTCTTTGAAATTGTAAATTTCGCCATTAAAAGAGAGCCATATGGTTTGATTTTCGTTGCACATGGGTTGATTCCCTGATAAGGATAAGTCAATAAGCGAGAGTCGTGCATGGCCAATTGCTACTGTTTGGTTATTAAGTATATGAATGGATTGGTTATCTTTGCCGCGATGTTGCATAGTTAAAAGCATTGAGTTAGCAGTTTTGCGTTCGATGAGTTTTTGTGTTGACTTTATGCCTAATATCCCACACATGTTAAAACGAATTAATAGGGAATAATTGTTCTATACAAATATAAGTAGTGATTGTTAAAATTGAATAAAAGATAAACCATGTCATGTGTGTATAATGATGGGGTAATAATTGATTTTTTTTGTAAACGAAGAACATTAAAATTATTTTTTCTATGCTAAAAGCAATAACTGTGGCTAAGGCAATTCCTTTTATCGAAAAATTTGAAAGTAATATAAAGCTGAAAGCAAGTTTGGTAAAAAATTCAATAATAGATGCCCATAATAAATATTTATTTTGTCCTTTGGCCATGAGTATAGTTTGAGGAAATACCATTCGAGGTATTACCAGCAAGAGCATAATATTAAAAATGGGAGCACTATCAATAAATATAGGATTAAAAATATATTTAAACAGGTAAAAGCTAGTTATCATCAAAACGATACTTAAGGGAAATAAAACATGCATGAGTTGTAATGCTTGTCGTTTTAATTGTTTTATGCCTGGAATAATACTAGTAGAATTGTTTAAAATAGGAATCATAGCATTGCTAAAAGCACTTGCCAATAAAACAGATATAGGAAGTTCGCGAGCTCCATATCTATAAATAGCAAAAATGCTATCGTCAAAATGCATAGACACTAAAATGCCATCTACGTAAGGAATAGATCCTGCTATAAATGCTCCAAGAATTAAAGGACGAGAAAGCAATAATGCAATTTTAATTTGGTGTATTGATATTTTAAAAATACAGTATTTATATAAAGTTTTAATAAGCCATAATAGTCGCAAAAAAGTAATAAAAACTAGCCCCCATAGCGAATATACTAAATCATTAAAAATAAAAGCAGGGATGATAATGATAAGGAGCTGAATAAGGTAACTAAATATGCCGTATAAATAAATTAATTTAAGGTTATTATTTAATAGGTATATATATTCAATGAAATAAGTTAAGGGAGAAAGTAGTAAATAGCTAAGAAAAATAAACTTATACGGAATGAATGTGTTGTTGATAAAAAAAAGACTTAATGGCTTTTCAAAACAGAATACAATAATAAAAACAACGATACTAAAAACAGATGCTAGAATTACATTATTAAATAAATAAGTTGCTTGTTCGTTTTTAGATTTTATTTTATGATATTGTCCTAAGAGTGATTGAATAAGACCATTTGTCCAGAAAAAGCTTAATGCTCCTGCAAAGTATATAAATTTTTCATATAAACCAATATCCTTAACGGTGTAATTACTTTTAGCAAAAGCAATACTTATTAAGAATAAAGTACTAAACCGTGCAAGTTGAATAAATTGTAATGCAACAACAGGATTTTGGAGTTTAATGAGATATTTGTTGCTCTTAATCATCCAATAAAGGTATTGAAATTCTTTTCATTGGCAATAGTTGTTTCGCTACCGTGGCCAGGGTAAACAATGGTATTTTCGGGTAAAGTAAGTAGTTTTTGTTTTATTCCGTTTAAAAGTTGTTCCATATTACCTAGGGCTAAATCAGTTCTTCCAATACCGCCTTCAAATAAAATATCGCCTGAAATTAAAAAATTTGATGTTTGAGAGTATAAAGCAATACCACAAGGACTATGTCCAGGAACATGAATAACTTTTAAAAAATCATCGCCTATTTGAATTTTATCGTTATCGTTTAAAAGTATTTTGGGTTTAGGGGGATTTTGCATGTTGAAACCAAAATACTGGGTTTGTATAGGAATATCAAAATTTCCTGCTAAAAATATATAATCTTTATGAATAGAAAGTGGAGTATTGAAAAATGATGAAACAAAATGTGCACCCATTACATGATCGAAATGAAAGTGTGTAATAATAATATGTTTAACGGTTAATTGATGTTCTTTTATAAAATGTGTAAGTGTAGATTGCTCATTTTCACTGTAGCACGATGGGTCTATTATAGCGGCACTGCCATCGGTGTTCCATATTACGTAGCAGTTTACCATTAAAGGATTAAAAGAAAAGCATTTTAATTGTAACATAACTATTTACCTTTTACAAACGGTACAAAAATAAATTGACCGTGTTTAGTTATTGTAATTTGATTATTTTCGTTCTTTTCAATTAACGTCATTTCATGTGTATGGTCTCCAACTGGTATAACCATTCGGCCTCCAGCAGCTAATTGTTCAACTAACATTTGAGGAATTTCTTTTGCCCCTGCTGTTACAATTATTTTATTAAACGGAGCATAAGCAGCTTTGCCTAAATATCCATCGCCATAAAATTGATGAACTTTATAGCCCAGAAAATTTAGTCTTGCTTGTGAATCTAAAAATAATTGATGGATGCGTTCAATAGTAAAAACTCGTGCTCCCATTTCAGCTAAAATTGCTGCTTGATAACCGCTACCAGTCCCAATTTCAAGCACTTTGTCGCCTTTTTCTATTTGTAAAAGTTGAGTTTGAAAAGCTACTGTATAAGGCTGAGATATAGTTTGTCCTTCACTAATAGGCAATGCCTGATCTTCGTATGCTAATTTTTCTAATCCTTTATTTACAAATAAATGTCGTGGTACTTTTTCGATTGCTGCTAAAACAGGCTCTGAATGAATTCCTTTTTGTTTTAAGGTTTCAACCAATTTTTTTCGTAATCCTTTATATATTAAATTATCTTCCATGGTACCTACAGTTATGCAAAGGTAAATATTTTATTCAAAATCTAATTGTTCCCATTCTGTATAAAATTGATTGAGAAATTGTTCCATAAAACGATGTCTTTTATTGGCTATTTCTTTTGCTTTTGGGGTATTCATTAAATCTTTTAGTAATAGAAGTTTTTCATAAAAATGGTTTAGCGTAGGAGCATCACTTCTTTTATATTCATCTTTTGTCATGGCAAAATTCGGCTTTATGTCTGGATTATATATGCTTCGATTTTTAAATCCTCCATAATTAAATGTTCTAGCAATACCGATAGCTCCAATAGCATCCAATCGATCCGCATCTTGAACAATTTTAAATTCAATACTTTTTTCAATTTGATTGTTAATATTCTTAAATGAAATATTTTCGATGATGAAAATTACATGATGGACAATATCGATATCAATCTCTAATTTTTCTAAAAATGCTTTTGCTTTTTTAGGTCCAATAGTCTCATCACCAGAGTAAAATTTTGAATCGGCTATATCGTGCAATAAAGCTGCTAATTCTACTACTAAAATATTTGAATTTTCGTATGCTGCAAGTTTTTTAGCTAATTGCCAAACTCTATAACTATGCCACCAATCGTGACCTCCTTCAGCATTTTTTAGCTCTGTTTGAACATAACTTATAGTATGGTTAATAATAGTATTCATCTTTTTTATGCCAAATTGGTTGTTACTTCTTTTTCAAAAAAAAGCAAAAGTAATAGATGTTAATTAATTTTAATCAATTTAATAGATTAAAAAACTTTTTGAAAAATTCAATATTTTTGTACAAAAATACAAGACAGAAAAATGTGTTATTTTTTTTAAATTGAAAAAATGATGAAACGTGGAATAATTACCTTATTGATGGTTTTAGCTGTTTTCAATGCTATTGGACAGTTAACATTAAAACAAATTGATAAAAAGCTTGATAGTTTACAAACAGCAAAACTAACGACTCAACAGCGTATTGCTGCTTATCAGGATCAATTAAAGCAAATTAATAAAGAAATTGCTGATTTGACTAATCAGAAAAAAAATTTAATGATGGAAGTTACAGGCGATTACATTCAAGCTAAAACAGGTAGTGGGGGAGCTATTTTAAGAGATAAACCATCATCACTTGGAAATGTAATTGTTAATATCCCAGCTAATACAGATATAAAAGTTTACAAAGAACAGCAAAATTTGTATTTTAAAGTTAATTTTAATGGGCAAGAAGGCTATGTAAGTTATTCTACTATTGCAGCGAACCAAGAAATAGATGATTTTTTAAGTGGAAAGCCTTCAAACGCACAAACGAAATCTCAATCTACAACGGTTGTTCGTAGTGTCAACGAAAATGATCCTAAATACCAAAAATTAGTTAAATTATATGGAAAAGATATTGCTATTCGAATTATGAATAATGAAGTATGGGAAGGAATGACTCCTGGTATGACTCTTGAAAGCATAGGTAAACCCAATAGCAAATCGTCTATTAATGCTGATGAAGGGGTAAAAGAAGTGTGGGAGTATAACGATTATAAATTAGAGTTTTTCAATGGATCTGTTTCAAAAATTATTAAAAAGTAGTTGTTATTGTTTTTAATGCATTTTATTTTCTGCCAAAATCGGCAGGTATTTCGCCCCATTTAGACGTTTCCCATTTGTATATATTGTTGCTGTAATAGTTTTCTTGAAGCCATTTTTCAGCTCTTGATAATAATTCAAAGATAACTGAATTTCGAGGCGTAGGAGTTAGTTTTGTATTGGCTTTTTTATTTCGAACCCAAGCTATGGCTGTTTTGCTATCCGAATAAATATCGAAATTCCAATTTTGTTTTTTACATAAAGCAAGTGCATGCACAATGGCCAAAAATTCGCCAATATTATTGGTAGCATCGTAAAAGGGTCCTTGATGAAAAATTACTTTTTTTTCAGGAATAATAATACCTCTATATTCTAATATATGAGTACTTTTGCTATAGGCGGCATCAACGCATAAACCATGCGATGGACTAGTTTTTACAATGGTTTGATTTTGTGGATTAAATGCTTGTAAAGCAAGTTCATATGTAGGAAATGATTTATATTTTGCTCCTGTAAATCCTTCAACTTGCTTTTTACATTCTTCCCACGAATCAAAAATCCCTGTTTTAAAGCCTTGCCAAACTACATAATATTTTTGTTTGCCCGCCATTTAATGTAAATCTAAACCATGAAGCATATATACCATGTGTTCTAAGCTTTTTAAAATTTCAGTCATATATTCTTTAACTGCCTTGGTACTTCCTGGTAATGAAAAAATGAATGATTCTTCACAAACACCTGCTATGCTTCTACTCAAAAGGGCGTTGGGTTTTTCATTACCATATTTTAAGCGAATATATTCCATAATACCTGGAATTTCTTTTTCTAATAATGGTTTTACAGTTTCAATGGTAATATCTCGTTTGCCAATTCCTGTTCCACCAGTAGTTATAATAATATCTGTGCCACTTTTTATTTCTTCTTTTATCGATTTTTCTAGTTGATTTTTATCATCTGGTAAAAGTTCATATTTAATTTTAAATTTTCTTTCTTTTTGCTTGAAAAATTCTTCTAACATTTGAATTATTACTTTACCGCTTATATCTTCGTATTCTCCGTTTGAAGCTCTATCACTAAGGGTTATGACCTTGCATCGAAATTCTTTAGGAATGTACAAAAGCGTATCACCTTCTTTTAAGTTACCTTCGCGTAAAACTCTAACAAAAATACCCTCCTTGGGCATAACACACTTTCCAACAGCAGAAAAGATGGCACAGCCGTCACCATGGCAGTGTTTACCTATCTGAGTTACTTCAAATTCGGTGTAGCACCCAACAAATTTGTCTAAGGGTTTTGATTGATATAATTCCATTCCTTCTGTTGTAATGTTTTCGGCAAATTCGCCCATATTAATAGGACGCCCTAAAATATTTTCGAATCGGCGAATACTTTCTATTGCTAACATGCTTACTTGTCTATGCCAACTTCCAGAGTGGGCATCTTCTTGAATACCTTTTTTACTAAAAAAAGCCTGATGAATAGGTGTTTTTATGGTTCCTTTTTGGGTTGAAATATTTATTGATAATATTTTAATTTCTTTCATTTTATTGAAGTTTTATTTTTTTCTATTAAACGAATATCTTTAATTATCATTGTTTTGTCAACAGCTTTGCACATATCGTAAATGGTTAGCAATGCTACTGTAACTGCAGTGAGTGCTTCCATTTCTACACCTGTTTTTCCATCGCATTTTACATTACTTTGAGCTTTTATCCCATTTTCAAGAAATTCAAAATTTATTTCAATATGGTTTAGTAACAATGGATGACATAAGGGAATTAACGATGATGTTTGTTTTGCAGCCTGAATACCAGCAATTTGAGCAACTGTGAGGGCGTCACCTTTTTTAATTTCTAGTTGTTTTATCATTTCTAAAGTGTTTTTTTGGAGTTCTATCATACCTTCGGCTATGGCTTTGCGGTGAACAATTTCTTTATTACACACATTTACCATTTTTGCCTTACCTTCATGATCGATATGAGAAAATTTATGTTCCATATTTTTTTGCCGTAAAGATACAGAAAAGCATCCGACCTAAAAAGAACATGTTCATATTTATATTTGCGACAGATTTATTAATTTAAAAAATAAAGAAAAATACTGTAATTTTGTACAAAATAAAACATGCAATAGCTATGAAAACAAACTCATCTTGTTTGTCATGATTGACAAGATGAAAGAATTTAATTTAAAATAATTACACATGAAAAAACTATTATTTTTCCTATTAATGACTTTTTTAGTTGGATGTAGTAATGTTTCTATTAAGCATGTCTCACAGGTTCGTAAGTTTAATAAAAACCATTTTGTTTATGCTTTACCCAAAACAAAACTTATTGTTCACATACAATTTGAAAAGCAGTTTTATAAAAAAGGTCCTTATGCTGAATTTGCAACCAAATTTTTAGGTATCGATCTTTTACCAACTAATGATAATGTTAAATATTTTATTAGCAAAATAGAAGTCGATCAAAGAACGATTGCCGATAGTCAAGAGGTTTATGTTGTGCAGTATAAGCATCAATTGCCTTGGAAATCTATTGTACAGCAGACAGATGGTGTTATTTTATCTATAAATCAAGATGTATCGAATAAGGATTACGCAGAAAAACAGGTATTTAATAATTTGAATCAAATTAAAACCTTTGAACAAGTAGTTTTTAAAGAGCTGACACCAAGTCCTTACATCAAAGAACGAATAGATACAACTTTTAAGCAAGTTAAAGTAGATACTAACTGGGTAAAGATTATGGTTACAAAAAAAATGATAGATACATTAAAAATAGAAGACAAAGCTAAAGAAGCTGCTCAACATATTTTCGAAATTCGTACACGCTTATTTGATTTAATGACAGGCGACATGGAAACCCTTCCTCAAGGAGAGGCAGCAAAAACTATATTAGAATATTTAAAAGCAGAAGAGCAAGAATATTTATCGCTATTTATGGGAAAAACATTTGCTATTCCAATCGATTATTATATTGAAATTTTGCCAAACAATATTAATGAAAACGAAATTATATTGGGCTATTTTCATCCAAACAAAGGATTAGTGAATCAACCACTTAAAAATGCTCAGAAATTTACAGTAAAACTAGTTAATAACGATTATTATCAGTCTTATACGCAAGCTTTACTCAAGTATAAAAAAGCTCAAAACACAAATAATTTTACGTATCGTTTGCCTATAAATTCTACAATAAATATTTTTTTGGATGAAAATTTAATTTATTCAAAACAAGTAGAAATTTATCAATGGGGTAAGGTTATGGAATGTCCTATAAGAATGCTTAAGAATGCTGCTTTTGATTTTTCTAATCCTTTAAAAGTAGTAAAAAAATGAAAAAGTACATGTATTTATGGTTTATCTTAATGTTTAGTTTTGGTTTATATGCTCAAGAGCAACAATTATATAACGAAAATATTGATGGTAAACAACAACTGGCAAACGCTATAATGGAAGCTCAGAAAAGCCAAAAACATATTTTAGTTCAGGTGGGTGGCAATTGGTGCCCATGGTGTATAAAGTTTCATAAATTTATTACAAATATGACTTCAATAGATTCTATCATTAAAGCAAATTACATTTACGTACCACTTAATTACAGTAGAGAAAATAAAAACACTGAAGCATTGAAACAACTCGAATATCCTCAACGCTTTGGTTTTCCCGTGTTAGTTATTCTTGACGCCGGGGGGAAAAGAATTCATACACAAGATTCAGGTTTACTCGAAAAAGGAAATAACTACGACACTGCTAAAGTTGTAACTTTTCTTAAACAATGGACCCCAAAAGCCTTAAACCCTTCTAACTATGAGAAAAATTAATTCAAAATAAATTTTTTGTAGATGAAATTGTCATGAGAAACCATTTGCACAAACCGAAAATGAAATTATCACTCATAAATAAGCCTTGTTCTTTATTCGAATGGCTTTTTCTATCTTATCATTATGATAAGACCAGTTCTGACATAAATTTAAAAATAAAAAAATAATTACAGATGAAGACAATCATTTTTATTAGTTTAGTTATCCTGCTTTTTTGTGCTTGTAATTCAAGCTCAAAACAAGAAAATAATGCTCATCAAGAAGAACAACAAATAATGAATACTATGCAACAAAGTCTTGATAGCAACAATGCAGAAATCATTATGGAACGCGATACAACAAATTAAATTTGTTTTTTATTGGGGAGTTACTTTAACAAGTTCTACCTCATAAACTATTATACTGCGGGCAGGAATACATTTTTCGTCTCCTAGTAAACCATAGGCTAAATTAGGAGGTAAAATAAACATTGCTTTATCGCCTTCACGCATCATACGAATCCCTATATCTAAACCCGATTCAACATCATCTTTTCCAACACGAAAACTTTTTATTCCGCTACTATCGCTACAATAACAAATTTTACCCGTTTCGAGTATCCAAACTTTATACTTTATATTTGCAACCTTCCCGTATTGAGCCGAGTCGCCTTTGCCAATATGCTGAATTTGATACCATAAACCATTTTTCCCAACAGTGAGTTTTAAATTATTACGTTTACAGTAGCGTGCTATTTTTAACGAATCCCTATCCACTAATATGGCATTCACTTTTACGAGAGGTTCTTTATAAGCTAGTACTTCTTCGTCTGATTTAGGTTTACGATGTCCTTGTGAGCATGCTATAATTAACAATAGAATAAATAAGCCTAATATGTTAATCTTCTTCATTTAATAATATATCTTTATAAAGAGGAAGTATCGATTCAAATTGATTTATACATTCTTCTAACGAAACGTTTTTAGCTTCGCCCCCGGCGGCATTTTTATGTCCACCTCCTGAAAAATGTTTGGCCATTATTTCATTTACAGGTATATTTCCAACCGAACGGAATGAGATTTTAATGTATTCGTCGCGTTCTAAAAATAAAGCTGCAAAACGAATGCCCTTTATACTTAATGGATAATTTACAAAACCTTCAGTATCGCCTTTCTGGAAACAAAATTCTTGTAGTTCATTTTTCGATAAATATATATAGCCTGTTGCGTATTCATGAATAATTTTCATTTTTTTATGTAATGCATAGCCTAGCATTCGCATTCTTTGTTGAGTAAAACTATTAAAAATGTTTCGATGTATTTTTTCTTTATTTAAACCATATTGCAATAAACGTGCAGCTATTTCATATGTTTTGGGTCTTGATGCATTAACGTTAAATGAAATGGTGTCTGACATAATACCTGTAAATAAATTTTCGGCTACCTCTTTATTTATATATGTTGTCCATTGGCAAAGTTCTATAACAGTGTAAACAAGTTCAGCCGTTGAGCTAACTTCTTGTTCAGAGATTAAAATATCAAAAAAAGAATCAGGGTATGGATGGTGGTCAATTAGAATTTTTGTGGCTTTCGAATTTTCAAGCAGATATTGCATTTTACCAACCCGTTTTCGTTCATTAAAGTCCAGACAAAAGATAATTTCACATTTTTGAAATATTTCCTCAATAATTTGATTATCATTGTTATAAAAAATAGCTTCGTTAAAATGGGGCACCCATTTTAAAAAATCGGGGACATTATTAGGAAAAACTGCCCATGCGTTTTTGCCCATTTGTTTTAGCAATATGTATAAACCCAAAACACTCCCAACAGCATCGCCATCCGGATTTTCATGTCCAATAACAACAATGCTTTTTGATTTTTTTACGTATTCAAGTAATTGATTTATAATTTTTTCCACAATGAATAAATAAATTAAAATTATTATTGTAAAGATGGTATCTATTTTTTATTTTTGAAAATAATTTTTCACATTATGGCAGGAAATATTACATTTACTATGATTAAGCCAGGTGCAGTAAAAAATGAGCATATTGGCGAAATATTAGCAATGATAAATAAAGCAGGTTTTCATATTGTATCATTAAAGATGATGCAATTATCTCGCGAAAGTGCTGCTAAATTTTATGCTGTACACAAAGGTAAACCGTTCTACGAAGGCTTAGTTGAATTTATGTCGTCTGGTCCTATTGTTGCTGCTATTTTGCAAAAAGAAAATGCCGTAGAAGATTATCGTAAGCTTATCGGTGCCACCGACCCAGCAAAAGCCGAAGAAGGAACCATAAGAAAATTATTTGCTGAGTCGGTTCAAAGGAATGCAGTTCATGGTTCAGATAGCGATGAAACCGCTATCGCCGAAGCAGCTTTCTTCTTTCCAGAAATAGAACGTTTTTATAAATAATACAGAACAACTTATATATGCAAAAATCAATGACAGGCTTCGGCCACCTAACTTTTATTTATCAAAAAAAACAAATCACTATTGATGTTAAGTGCCTGAATAGTAAGTCTTTAGATTTAAATGTGCGAATCCCAAATTTTTATAAGGAACTTGAATTTGAACTTAGAAGCATTGTAACAAAACAATTATTAAGAGGAAAAATTGATATAAGTTTTAATGTAGAATGGATTGAGCCTCCTATCCCTGGTGAATTAAACAAAACAGCATTTATACACTATTATAATTCTTTGCTTGAGTTAAAAAATGAACTTCAACTTCATCATTATCAGCCCGAATGGTTTTCTACTCTAATTCGAATGCCCGATGTGGTGAGCTCTATTCAGCAGAAACTTGAAGACGATGAAAAAAAATGTGTAATTCAAAATTTTGAGCTAGTTATTAAACAAGTTAATGACTTTAGAACACAAGAAGCACAAACATTGGTTAATGATATATCCAATCGAGTAAAGTTAATCGATAGTAAAATAGATGATATTTCAGTATTTGAAAAACAGCGAATTGAAAATATTCGACTTCGTATTAGTAACAGCTTGCAAGATTTTTTTAAAGAACAAACATACGACGCAAACCGTTTTGAACAGGAGCTAATTTATTACCTCGAAAAACTTGATATAACCGAAGAAAAGGTTCGCCTCCGCAATCATTGTAAATATTTTCTTGATACAATACAAAACGAAGAGCACGCGGGACGTAAATTAGCATTTATATCGCAAGAAATAGGTAGAGAAATAAATACCCTTGGTTCAAAAGCTCAAGATACTCAAATTCAGATATTAGTGGTGGAAATGAAAGACGAACTCGAAAAAATTAAAGAACAATTATTAAACATTTTGTAGTATGGCAAAAAAAAAGGTGGTTATTATTTCTGCTCCATCGGGTGCTGGTAAGACCACTATGGTTAAGCATCTTTTATCGAATTTCCCCCAGTTAGAGTTTAGTGTTTCGGCATGTAGTCGTCCTAAACGCCCAAACGAAATAGATGGGGTAGATTATTTCTTTCTTACCGTCGAAGAATTTAAACAACGTATTAAAAACAATGAGTTTATAGAATGGCAAGAAGTATATCCTAATCGTTTTTATGGAACATTAAAAGCCGAGGTTGAGCGTATTTGGGCTAAAAATCATGTGGTACTTTTCGATGTAGATGTATTAGGTGGTATTAATTTAAAAAAAATATTCAAAGACGAGGCCGTTTCCATTTTTATAGCTCCTCCGTCCATCGATGTGCTTAAAGAAAGACTTGAAAAAAGAGGAACTGAAAATATTGAAAGTCTAAAACAAAGAGTTGAAAAAGCTGAATATGAAATGAAATTTCAATCTCAATTTGATTATGTGGTTGTTAACGACAATTTAGAGTTAGCTATTCAAGAAATTACAAGTATTGTTCTTACACATATTTAATTTATATGGAAATATTATCTAATGAAAAAGCCAACAAAAAAGCTGCTTTATTATCAATATTATCGAATATAGTTTTAATTTTGTTAAAACTTATAATTTCTTTTTTTACTGGTTCAATAAGCATTTTATCAGAGGCATTGCATTCGTTAAGTGATTTATTTGCTTCTGTTATTACTTTTTTTTCTGTAAAGTATTCTGAAACTCCACCCGACGAAAAACATCCCTATGGACACGGACGAATCGAAAATGTAACGGCTTCTGTGGAAGCTATACTTGTAATTATTGCAGCCATTTTTATTTTATACGAATCCATCATTCGTTTTTTTTACCCTTCCAATATTCAGATGCCTATACTGGGTATTGTTGTAATGTTTTTATCGTTTCTCTTAAACTTGTTTTTATCTAATTATTTATATAAGGTATCTAAAAAAACAAAATCAGTAGCGCTCGAAGGGGATGCACTTCATTTGAGAGCTGATATGTTTTCGTCATTAGCTATAATACTTGGATTTGTATTAATGTATTTTTTTCATTGGTATGTTATCGATTCCATATTTGCTTTTGCAGTAGCTATTTATATGTCTATTGAAGGCGTTATTTTATTTAAAAAATCGTTTAACCCATTAATGGATGAATCGGTTGAAAAGGCCGATTTAGATACCATAATAAAAATATTTGAAGATAATCACTATCGAATTCACAATTTAAGAACGCGAAAATCGGGTAATATTATTTTTGCTGATGTACACTTAGAGTTGCCTCCTCAGATGTCATTAATCGAAGCACATACTATTTGCGATAATATAGAACAACTCGTTGCTGAAAAAAATCCTAATATAAGAGTAAATATACATGTAGAGCCAACCAATCCAGATAAAAATTAATTTATTATTCTTCTTTTTATGGCACTATTTTTGAAAAGTTCCATAAAACAATTGAATTATGGAACCGAAAAAAAAATCGAATGTAAATCTTGAACGCAAAAGAATATTTTTCTTTCAATTAGGCTTAATGTTTGTATTAGTTATCGTTTTTGCAGCTTTTGAATGGAAATATCAACCTAAAGAAAATGATTTTATGGGCAATACAAATACAACCATAATTTTCGAAGATATTGTTCCAACTACTAAACAAAATGAAATAAAAAAGCCCAAAATAAATGTACCTACACCACAATTAGATATTATGAAAATAATTGATAATTCTATGAAAATACAAAATGAATTTAAAATGGGCGATACCGAAGCAAATGATTCTACAATAATATTGATATCACCGATTGAACCCGAGGATACTACCATATACGATTCTTGGGAAATAGAAAAAATGCCTCAATTTATAGGAGGAAACCCTGCTTTGTATCAATGGCTCCGCGAACATATACCATATCCGAAAGAATTAAAAGAAATGGGAATTCAAGGTAAAGTAGGTGTTCAATTTGTAGTTGAAAAAGATGGCAGTATTGCCGAGGTCTCCATTATTCGAGGAATAGACCCCAATTTAGATCGAATAATAGTTGACAGTATTTTAAAAATGCCCAAATGGGAACCAGGTTTTAAAAATGGTAAATATGTTGCAACCAAGTTTGCACTTCCCATCAGTTTTAAGTTAGAATAAAATTTTTTTTCAATCATATAAGTAAATAAAAAAATCATTAACTTTACCGCAAAATTAAACAAATATGGAACTAAAGAAAAATCCTCAGGCAGATCTTGAAAGAAAGCGTAGCTTGTTTTTTCAAATAGGCTTATTAATAACTTTAGCCTTATTATTATTTGCATTTGAACTCAAAATTATGCCAGAAGAAAATAGCACTTTTGTTGCTGAAAATACAGGCAAAATAGAAGAAGAAATTGTTCCTATTACTAAACAAGAAGAAATTAAAACTCCTCCTCCACCACCACCGGCCGTTACCGATGTGCTCGAAATAGTTGAAAATAATGAACAAATAACTAACGAAGTTCAAATTCAAAATACAGAAGCCGATGCAAATACACAAATTGAAGCTAAAGTAGAAGTACAACAAGAAGAAGAAAATGAAGAAGTTATTAACTTTTACGTAATAGAAGAAAAACCTGAATTCCCCGGTGGCGAAGCAGCCATGTTTCAATACATAAGCAAAACCATTAAATATCCTGAAATAGCAAAAGAAAACGGAGTTCAAGGTAAAGTTTTTGTTCAATTTGTTATAGGTAAGGACGGCAGAGTAACCGATGTACAAGTTGTTCGTGGAGTAGACCCATCACTCGATAAAGAAGCTATTCGAGTAATTCAAAACATGCCAGCTTGGAAACCTGGTAAACAAAGAGGTAAACCAGTAAAAGTTTCGTTTCAGTTACCTATAAACTTTAAACTTAGCTAATATAAAAGCCCTGAATAAGGGCTTTTTTAATCTTATAAAAAATGAAACAATTAATTATTTTTGCTATTATTGCAACTACTCTTTATGCTTGCAATGTTACTAAAAGGTATTATATCCGAGGCGAGTATGATAGAGCAATAGCAAGGGCAGTTAAGAAATTAAAGAAAAATCCCAATAAAGAAAAAGAAATTATATACCTTGAAAAATCATACAATGCTGCCAATTTAAACGACCAAGAAAATTTAAAATTCTTAAAATCAGAAGGACGGCCCGAAAATTGGGAAAAAATATTAACAATATATAGCAATCTAAAATATCGTCAGTCGATAGTACAGCCTATATTACCTCTTAAATTAGGCAATAGAACAATTTCATTTAGTTATATCGATTACGATAAAGACATTTTAAATGCAAAACAAAATGCGGCCGAATATTGGTATATTAAAGGTAAACAATTATTACAAACAGGAAATAGATATGATGCACGCGAAGCCTACAATTATTTTAAGAATGTTAAATATTATTACGAAACATATCAAGATGTAGATGCACTTTTAAAACAATCGCTGCAAAAAGGTATTTCAAAAGTAGCTTTAACATTCGAAAATAGTACTATTTATAAATTACCTACCGATATTAAAAATAATTTATTTAATTTGGAATTTGAACGATTTGATAGTAAATGGGTTCGATATTTTCCTAATCCTGATAACAACGATACTTATCATTATATAATAAAATTAAATTTAAAAAATATTCAAATATTACCCGAAAAAGTATTTGTGCGTGAAAGCATTAAAACAAAAAAGATACAAGACGGAACAGAAGTATTGTTAGATAATAACAATAATGTTGTTAAAGACTCATTGGGTAATCCAGTGCGTGTACCTCGAATGATTGAAGTTTCATGCAAACTTATTGAGACTGTTCAGCAAAAAGCATGTCATGTAGATGGCGAAGTTTTATATTTTGATGTAGATAACCAAAAAGAAATAACAACTAAACCTTTAGGTAGCGATTATTATTTTGAGAATATTGTATATATAGCCAATG
This sequence comes from Bacteroidales bacterium, assembly GCA_013314715.1. Lineage (NCBI taxonomy): Bacteria > Pseudomonadati > Bacteroidota > Bacteroidia > Bacteroidales > Bacteroidales bacterium. The sequence continues at coordinate 46,472 of JABUFC010000019.1, forward strand.
GCGATTTAAGAGCTTTAGATGACGATATAAAGAAAAAGTTAGGTCAACTCCCAGTTCCTTTTCCCAACGATATAGAAATGATTTCTGGTGCTTTAGATGTTTTTAAAAAAGTATTCAACGATTTACTTTTTGAAAATAAATACCGAATAAAGTAAACTATGACTTTACTAAAATCTAATGCACAGCAGTGTGTACTGGTTGGTGTTATTACTCCCGAAATTGACGAAAAAAAAGCGAATGAATATATTGATGAACTTGAATTTTTAGCACTTACTGCCCATTTAGAAACCAAGCAAAAATTTTTTCAAAAAATACAAAGCCCTAATTCTAAAACTTTTATTGGTGAAGGTAAGTTATTAGAAATCAGGAATTATATTCAAGAAAATCAAATATCCATAGCTATATTTGATGATGAGTTAAGTGGAACTCAGTTGCGAAATATAGAAAATATATTAAAATGTAAAGTACTCGATCGCACTAATTTAATTTTAGATATTTTTGCTGTACGTGCTCAAACGGCTTATGCTAAAGTACAAGTTGAGTTAGCACAATACGAATATATGTTACCACGCCTTACTCGAATGTGGACACACCTCGAACGTCAGCAAGGCGGTATTGGTATGAGAGGACCTGGTGAAAAAGAACTCGAAACCGATAAGCGTGTTATTAAAAAGAGAATATCGTTGCTAAAAGAGCAGTTAAAAAGGATCGATAGGCAAATGAATACACAACGTCAGCAACGAAAAAAATGGGTACGAGCAGCTTTAGTTGGTTATACCAACGTAGGAAAATCAACACTCATGAATTTATTAAGCAAATCGGATGTATTTGCAGAAAATAAACTTTTTGCTACGCTCGATACTACTGTTCGAAAAGTGGTAATTGATAATATCCCATTTTTACTTTCTGATACGGTAGGATTTATAAGAAAATTGCCTCATCATTTAATTGAATCATTTAAATCTACATTAGATGAACTCACTGAAGCTGATATTATTTTACATGTAATTGATGCTAGTCATAATTCGTACCACGATCATTTTAGAGTTGTTAATCAAACACTTTTTGACATTGGAGTAAAAAATAAACCCATTATTCATATTTTTAATAAAATCGATTTATTAAATAGCGAACAAAAAATGTTATTGCAAAACGAGTCAAAAATTTTAATAAATAACAATGAAAACAATACAATTATTTATATTTCAGCTACGCAAAAAGAAAATATTGATACACTTAAAACATTAATTTATAATATTGTAAAAGAAATTCATCGCAAAAGATATCCTTTTGAAAATTTTTTATATCCAGATTTTAAATAAAATTTTATATATTGCACAAAAAAAAGCATGATAAAAGCCATTATTGCTGATGACGAACACGATGCTGTTAACTATCTGAAAGATAGCTTAAAAAAATGTTGTTCTAACGTGGAAATAATAGCTACAGCTCGAAATGTTAAAGAAACCGAAGAGTCTGTTTTATCATTACATCCTGATTTGCTATTGCTTGATATTAATATGCCTGGTGGAAGTGTGTTTGAAATGTTAGATCGAATAAAACCAATTACTTTCGAAATAATATTTGTTACGGCATACAACCAATTTGCTATTCAAGCTCTAAAACGAAATGCTATCGATTATTTACTAAAACCAATTAATATAAATGAGTTAAAAGAAGCCATAAGTAAAGTAGAAAGAAAAAAATCTGAAGCAATTAATAAAAATAATATCGAAGAACTTATTCGTGAAATAACTAAACAAAACAAAATTGCAATTACAACTTTTGAGCGAACAATTTATTTAAAGACATCAGATATTATTCGTTTTGAAGGTGAAGGAAACTATGTAAGAATTATTACCTCTTCGGGCGAAAATTATTTTGTTTCAAAAAAAATAAAAGATTATCAGGAATTATTGCCCGATTATCCTTTTTTCAGAGTACATAATAGTTTCTTAATTAATGTAGACCATGTAAAATCTATATTAAATAAAGACTCCGCAATTATTATGTCTGACGATACGGTTATCCCCGTTTCCAGAAAGAAGCGTGAAGAATTTTTAGAATTAATGTCACATCATTGTAAATGCTAAAATTACCAAATATAAAATAACAACAGCATTCTACATGTTGTTACATGCAATCTATACATTTGCTATTGACAATTGAGTAATTTTTTTATTATCTTTACTTAAAAATTACATTCTTTTAATGGAAAAATTGCTTGAAGATGGTTCGAGGTATTACTTAAAAGGTAATTTTAAGAAAGCTATCGATTGTTTTCTTAAAGTCTTAGAAAGAGAACCTAATCATACAAAAGCATTGTTTTATTTGTCTATTGCATACATGGATTTAGGTCGTTACGACGAAGCTATTGAAGTAATAGACCGCTTAATAAAATTAGAACCCAATAATGCTATTGCTTACAAAAACCGTGCTTTAATAAAATATTCTCAAAATAAAGAAAAAGAGGCAATGGTAGATTATAAGATGTTTGTAAAACTTTCGCAAAAAGATTAAAATTTTTTTCTACCTTAGCTGCTGAGTTTTTCATAAAAATGAAAAAAAACATTACCTCAATCATTTTATTAGCATTATTTGAGCTTTATTCATTGGGCTTGTTTGTTCATTTTAAAATTATTCAAATTCAAATAAAATCAGAGATTATTTGTTTAATTCAAAAAAATAAAGTGCCTTTATCAGCAATTGAGTGTTATAATTATAATGCTATTAAAAGTAAAGTGTTTTGGTACGAAGAAGCTAAAGAATTTTCGTTTAATAAAAAAATGTACGATGTTTTATTTATTAAGTCAGATACAAATAATCAAACATTGTTATATGTTATTCAAGATAAAAAAGAAGACGAGTTGATTCACAATTTTAATCAAAAATATAAAAAAGACTTATTATCATGGTTTAAAAATTATACTTCAAATTTTATATTTATTATTAATCAAGCTTCGATAAAGTTTTTTCAGATTTATATTTTTGAAAATATTTCTATACCTTTAATTTTTTATATTGATTCTGTCATAGAAAAATATGATCAGCCACCTGAAGTAAAATTTTAGATTTCTTTTTTTATTTTTATCTACTATTTGTTTATTGTTGTATTTAAAAAATAAATGTGCTATGAAAAATTTTATCATTATCATATTGTTCTATTTTATTAGTAACTTCAGTAATTGTCAGTTAATAACTATTAAAGATAAAATAAATTTACAACCGATTGAAAATGTATATGTATTTATAAATGAATCATTAATTGGGCATACTAATATTAAAGGACAAATTAAAATAAAAGCGGAACTAAATGATTTGATTCGATTTGAACATATAAGTTATGAAACTGTGAGCAAAGAATACAAGGAAATTGTTTCTAATAAGAATATATTGTTTCTTATTCCCAAAACAAATTTACTTCATGAGGTAACTATTGCTTCTACTCGCTTCGAGAGCAATAAAAATAATGTTGCTCAAACGAACATTATTATTGATAAGGCATTGATTAACAGTTTACAAGCTCAAACATCAGCCGATTTATTAAGTAATTCTGGTTTGGCATTTGTGCAAAAAAGTCAACTCGGAGGTGGTAGTCCTATTATAAGAGGTTTTGAAGCAAATAAAATATTATTGGTAGTAGATGGAATTCGAATGAATAATGCCATATATCGGGGAGGGCATTTGCAAAATATAATAACAGTCGATGCATGGTCGTTAAATAAAGCAGAAATTCTCGAAGGGTCGAGTTCTGTTATGTATGGCAGTGATGCTCTTGGAGGCACCATATATCTCGAAACAATTAAGCCATTATTAAATGATACAAATGTTTTTACATCGAAGGGAAATGTTATGCTAAAAACTTCAACGGCTAATAAAGAAAAAATGGGGCATGTTGATATTAATATAGCGAATCATCGGATAGCTTCATTAACGAGTATAAGTTATGCTTTTTTTGACGATTTAAGACAAGGTAATAATCGCAACCCTTTCTATGGTGATTGGGGGAAAAGATGGTTTTATGTAAAAAGAATAAATAATAAAGATAGCGTATTTATTAATAACGATCCAAATTTACAAATAGGCGCTGGATATTCACAATACGATTTATTGCAAAAAGTATTGTTTAAAGTAAATAATAATTTACAATTATTAGGAAATGTGCAATTTTCCAATTCTTCCAATATTTCGCGATATGATCGTCTTACACAAATGTCGGGTACACTTCCAAAATATGCAGAATGGTATTATGGACCTCAAAGAAGACTTTTAGCTTATTTAAAAATTGAATATCATAAAAAAAATATGTTATTTGATGATTTAAGACTAGTACCTGCTTATCAAAATATTGAAGAAAGTCGTCACGATAGAAAATTTAATAAAAATAATCTCAATCATCGAATAGAGAATGTGGATATATTTTCTTTAAATATTGATTTTAGAAAAAATTTCAATGAACAGCTATGGATTTATGGATTAGAATTTTCGAATGAAAAAATAAGATCAAATGCATTTACTGAAAATATTCTTGATCATACTACTAGTAATTTAGATACTCGTTATCCAGATGGTGGATCTATTATGAATAGAAATTCAGTATTTATTAATCATCAATGGAATTTGTTTGATAAAGTTTTTTTTAGTGAAGGATTAAGGTATAATTTTTCTTTGTTAGAATCTAAATTTATCGATACAACTTTTTATCATTTCCCTTTTAATGAAATTTCGCAGCAAAATCAAGCCATTACTGGGAGTATAGGTGTGGTATTTAAAACATCTGATTTTTTAAAATTTCATTTGAATTATGCAAGCGGATATAGAACCCCCAATGTTGATGACTTAAGTAAAATTTTTGAATCTGTTCCTGGGAATGTAATTATGCCCAATGAAAATCTAAAGCCAGAAAAAACTCACACTTTTGATATAGGTTATCAGCTCTTGTTTAATAGTCATTTTTCATGGTACAACAATGCTTTTTATACAATATATAAAGATGCTATTACAACAGAACCTGGAAAGTTTAATGGATTAGATTCGATTTTATATAATGGTCAAATGAGTCAAGTAATTTTAAATGTAAATAAAACGAAAGCATATTTATATGGTATATCGTCAAACTTGTTAATACAATTAAATACTTCATTAAACTTCATTGGTAATGTGTGCTATACTTATGGTAGAATTAAGACCGATTCGACCGATTACCCACTCGACCACATTCCACCCGTTTTTGGTAAAATTGGCTTTCAATATAAAAAGCAACGACTTAGCACTGAAATTAATATGTTGTTTAACGGATGGAAGTTTATAAAAGATTATAACATGTATGGCGAAGATAATTTTGTTTATGCAACAAGCTATGGAATGCCTGCATGGATAACGTTTAATGTATATGGTTTATATCAGATTCATACTAATCTACAAGTAAATGCTGCTATTGAAAATATACTAGATCAAAATTATCGAGTTTTTGCTTCGAATATTAGTGCACCTGGAAGAAATTTTAAAATTGGTTTGAAATTTATTTGGTAAAGCGAAGCAAAAGGAATATACGACGAATTCTTGTTTCATAAAAAAAGCTGCCCTTTACAGACAGCCTCAAGTTTTAGTAGCGGGGGTAGGGATCGAACCCACGTTCTTCTGATTCCGTTATGAATCAGAAGAATATGAGCCCGACGTCTGTAAAAAATCATGTATGATTTTAATTTTAGCATAATGCCCACTTCCAGATTTAAAATACCGTTCTTTTTTTCTAGCTTTTTCTTTATCTTGAAAGAACTCAACCCAGACAACGATCCATGGTCTGTATTTTTGTGTCCATCCATGTCCGCGTTCATTGTGCGATTTAAACCGCTCAATAAGGTTATTTGTAATTCCGACGTATGTTTTTTTGTTTTTAACAGAGTATAAAATATATACGACGAATTCTTGTTTCATAAAAAAAGCTGCCTTTTACAGACAGCCTCAAGTTTTAGTAGCGGGGGTAGGGATCGAACCTACGTTCTTCTGATTCCGTTATGAATCAGAAGAATATGAGCCCGACGTCTGTAAAAAATCATGTATGATTTTAATTTTAGCATAATGCCCACTTCCAGATTTAAAATACCGTTCTTTTTTTCTAGCTTTTTCTTTATCTTGAAAGAACTCAACCCAGACAACGATCCATGGTCTGTATTTTTGTGTCCATCCATGTCCGCGTTCATTGTGCGATTTAAACCGCTCAATAAGGTTATTTGTAATTCCGACGTATGTTTTTTTGTTTTTAACAGAGTATAAAATATATACGACGAATTCTTGTTTCATAAAAAAAGCTGCCTTTTACAGACAGCCTCAAGTTTTAGTAGCGGGGGTAGGGATCGAACCTACGACCTTCGGGTTATGAGCCCGACGAGCTACCACTGCTCCACCCCGCAATCTGAATGCAAAGATACAAAAAAATATTACAAATGCATAACTTTCTTGTAAAAAAAATATTAAAGATTGTTAAAATTCTTGTTTTATAAAGAAATCGTACATTACAATAGCTGATGTAACTGCTACATTAAATGAATGTTTAGTGCCAAATTGTGGAATTTCTATACAAAAATCGCAAAGATCGATTATTTTTTGATCTACACCGTGAACTTCATTACCAAAAATAAAAGCGTATGGTTGATCTTTTATAACTTTAAATTTACGTATGTCAATGCTTTCGTCGGTTTGTTCAATTGCCACTATTTTAAAATGATTCTTTTTGCAATATTCAACTGCTTCTATGGTGTTTGAATAGTATTTCCAATCGACCGATTGGGTAGCGCCAAGAGCCGATTTTTCAATTTCACGGCTTGGTGGTTGTGCTGTAATTCCACATAGCAAAAGTTGTTCTACACGAAAAGCATCGCATGTCCTAAAAATGGAGCCAATATTAAATTGGCTTCGGATATTATCAAGTATTATGCTAATAGGGAGTTTAGGCGACTGTTTAAATGTTTCTACACTTATACGTTGAAGTTCATCAAGCGAAAGCTTTTTCATTGTTTAAAAGTTTGGGCAAAATTAGTTATTTTTTAGTCTGATATCTTTTATGTTAATAAAATAATATAAATTCGCAATTAAAAATTGTATTATGAACTTACACGAATATCAAGCTAAGGCATTATTAAAAGAGTTTAATGTTGACGTGCCTTTGGGTTTTGTTTGCAATAATGCAAATGATGCTATCGAAATAGCTAAAAAAATAAAAAACGACACGGGTTGTGATGTGGTAGCAGTGAAGGCTCAGATACATGCTGGAGGGCGTGGTAAAGGTGGTGGTGTTAAGATTGCAAAAAACGATCAGGAAGTTTTTACATATGCCAATCAAATACTCGGAATGAATTTAGTAACACATCAAACAGGACCACAAGGAAAGCTAGTTCGAAAAATTTATATAGAACAAGGCATATATTACAAAGGACCATCAGAAACTAAAGAATTTTATTTAAGTATTTTGCTTAACAGAAACACAGGTGAATTAGTTGTTATATATTCGCCTGAAGGTGGTATGGATATCGAAGAAGTATCGGCTAAGTCGCCCGAAAAAATATTTAAAGAACCCATTGACCCCCATATTGGATTGAGCGATTTTAACGCACGTAACATAGCGTTTAATTTAGGTTTATCGGGTATCGCTTACAAAAATTTCATCCCATTTATTAAAGCTTTATATCATGCCTATGTTAATACCGATGCGTCGATGATTGAGATCAACCCTTTGGTGAAAACATCGGACAATAAAATTTTTGCTGCCGATGCCAAAATGATTTTAGACGACAATGCTTTATATAGGCACCCTAAATATTTGGAGCTACGCGATATTTTTGAAGAAGACCCTGCCGAAGTAGAAGCTTCTGAGCATAATTTGAATTTTGTAAAATTAGAGGGGAATGTTGGATGTATGGTTAATGGAGCAGGTTTAGCAATGGCAACTATGGATATTATAAAGCTATCGGGTGGTGAACCTGCTAATTTCTTGGATGTAGGAGGTGGCGCTAATGCTAAAACTGTTGAGGCAGGTTTTAGAATTATACTTAAAGATAAAGCGGTAAAAGCTATATTAGTGAATATTTTTGGAGGTATTGTTCGTTGCGATAGAGTGGCAGAGGGTATTATTGAAGCTTACAAAAATATTGGTAATATTTCTGTTCCCATAGTTGTACGTTTACAAGGTACTAATGCTGAGTTGGCAAAGGAAATGATTGATCGTTCGGGGTTAAAAGTATTATCGGCGATTACCTTGCAAGAAGCAGCCGATGCAGTTAGGGCTGTATTAGCTTAATTTTGGCATTACAATTGTTAAAATTTGCTTCATGCCAAATTTTTTTAAATATATTATATTGATGTTGCTTTTGGGATGTTTTTCTATTTCAACCAAAGCTCAAGGCGATACCGTGCAAACACCTAGACCTCCAGGTTTTTTAGTTTATACAAAAGTAATAAATGGTGATACTTTGCCTATTATTTATTTGCGTGAGATTACTATTTTTCCACCCAGAGTTTTTACTAGTAAACGTGAAGCTATTCGCTATACTAAGTTAGTACGAAAAATAAAAAAAGTGCTGCCTTATGCTAAGCTAGCAAAACTCAAAATTATGTTGATAGAGCTAGAACTAAAAAAAATTCCAACCGAAGAAGGACGCAAAGAGTTTTTAAAAATTGCTGAAAAAAAACTTAGAGCCGATTTTGAAGATGAAATTAAAAATATGACCATGTCGGAAGGTCGAATTTTAATAAAACTTATTGATAGAGAAACCGGTAAAACTTCGTACGAACTTATAAGGCAATTAAAAGGTTCTTTTAGCGCATTTTTATATCAACAAGTAGCTCGGTTGTTTGGCGAAAATCTTAAAGATGAATACGATGCTAAGGGTGAAGATAAATACATCGAAGAAATTGTTACCAGAATTGAAAACGGTGAGTTGTAAGATTTTATTTGTAAATTTGCACAAAAACTATGTTAATTAAATTATACGAAGAGAATCCTAATCCAAAAGATTTAAAAAAGGTTGTAGATGTATTAAAGAACGATGGAGTAATTATTTACCCAACCGACTCGGTTTATGCTTTTGGATGTAATATTTTTTCAACTAAAGCATTGGAACGCATAGCCATGTTAAAAAATCTTGACCCTCAAAAATCTCATTTTAGTTTTATTTTTTATGATTTGAGCCAGATTAGCACTTATACTAATCCACTTAGTAATGAGACATTTAAATTGTTGAAACACAATTTACCTGGTCCATTTACATTTATTTTAGAAGCTAACTCAAATGTTCCTAAGATATTAAAACTAAATAAGAAAAAAACGATTGGAATTCGTATTCCTAACAATAATATTGCTCGTCAAATAGTAAACGAGCTTGGAAACCCTATACTTACAACATCAGTTATAGAAGACGATGATATTATTGAATATATGACCGACCCAGAATTGATTCACGAAAAATATAAAGACAAAGTTGATTTGGTAATTGACGGAGGCTATGGCAATTTAGTGCCTTCTACAATTGTCGATTGTACTTCGGGTGAGTTTAAGATTATCCGCGAAGGATCCGGAGAGTTGAGATTGTAAACGATATTGATTTTTGAATACCAATTTTACCAACTATACAATAACAACTACCATTTGTAAATTCAAACCAACCATCTACACAATAACAACGTAGTTTAAAAATCTGCTTCTTGACAATAAAAAAAATATGCTTTATATTTGCAACAAATTAGTTTATCAACTTATGCTTTTTATTAGCCAATTTTTCATTAGTAAAGCCCTACGGAATTTATATGGTGGATGGCAATAGCCTTATTGTCAATTAGTTATATGGCATTGATGCCTATTTGTATGCAAGCCCAAAATCAAATTCAATGTTCATCTCCAGGAAACTGCAATGGATGGTTATACCATAAAAATAAAATAGGTATAGGCTTTGGTTGGAGCGAAGCCTATGTACCCCGAACAACATTACACCTGCACGAGTTTAATTCTATTAACACTTATTTAAATATAACCAACCAAACGACAGGTTTTCCGGTTGGTAACCAAACCATCGGGATGTTTATCGGAATGACAGGCAACAAGG
>JABUFC010000020.1 GCA_013314715.1 Bacteroidales bacterium
ATGTCTTAATCCTTGCAAAGTTTTTCCAAACAACGCTAGTTGTTGGTAGAATTTTAATGGACTATGCACTACGACACCCACATTTTCAAATTTCCTAATTTCCACATTACCATGTCTTAATCCTTGCGAAGTTCTTCCAAACAACGCTAGTTGTTGGTAGAATTTTAATGGACAATGTACTACGACGTTGGCGATTGTTTTATATCGTCTGAACCTGTTACAGGGTCTTAATCCTTGTTTTAATGGACAATGTACTACGACTAGTGGTTTTGTGTAGTAAACGGTAATAGTTATTCAAGGTCTTAATCCTTGTTTTAATGGACAATGTACTACGACGCCGTCACTGCAGGACATTCTTAACGCTCCAGAGTTGTCTTAATCCTTGTTTTAATGGACAATGTACTACGACGATTATGAGAATTTGCCATACTATTTTGATTATGGTATAGTCTTAATCCTTGTTTTAATGGACAATGTACTACGACAGGGTTATCTTACAGACGAACAACTCTTAATTAGGAGTCTTAATCCTTGTTTTAATGGACAATGTACTACGACTAATGTCAGCTCCAGAGTTTCAGGCAGACAAAGAAAAGTCTTAATCCTTGTTTTAATGGACAATGTACTACGACAACAGGAAAATAATTTGTAAAGTATGATAAAAGTCAGTCTTAATCCTTGTTTTAATGGACAATGTACTACGACGTTATTATGGAAACAAAAGAATTAGCAAAAATTGTCTTAATCCTTGTTTTAATGGACAATGTACTACGACTTTTAATGTTGATTATTACTCTGGAGACCCGTCTTATAAGTCTTAATCCTTGTTTTAATGGACAATGTACTACGACATCACTGGAAGAAATTCTCAATGCTCCAGAGTTTCAGGGTCTTAATCCTTGTTTTAATGGACAATGTACTACGACTTGTCCGTTCGACGTAATGGACGACTAATCTCGTTGTCTTAATCCTTGTTTTAATGGACAATGTACTACGACGGAAGTGAGATATTCATTTTCATTGAAGATGGCAATAGTCTTAATCCTTGTTTTAATGGACAATGTACTACGACGTCTCAAATGGTGACAATGTCGCCATTCGAGAAAACCGTCTTAATCCTTGTTTTAATGGACAATGTACTACGACAAATTATAAAAATCAGCACTTACCAAAAAGGCGACAATGTCTTAATCCTTGTTTTAATGGACAATGTACTACGACGCCATAAAGACGCCAGCAACGTTGCCACATGGCTATAGTCTTAATCCTTGTTTTAATGGACAATGTACTACGACAACTCGAAGATGTGATGCAAGAAATTGCATCACAGTCTTAATCCTTGTTTTAATGGACAATGTACTACGACCGGACATATTTGTCCGTTCGACGTAACGGGAAATTGATCGTCTTAATCCTTGTTTTAATGGACAATGTACTACGACATACTTATTTGTCGCTCAGACGAAACGGCAAGCTCAGTCTTAATCCTTGTTTTAATGGACAATGTACTACGACACTTATTTGTCGCTCAGACGAAACGGACGACTCATCTGTCTTAATCCTTGTTTTAATGGACAATGTACTACGACAGAAATGTTAAATTACTTTGAAAACAATATAGATTTTGTCTTAATCCTTGTTTTAATGGACAATGTACTACGACAACAAGTTAGGGAGTATTAATAAAAAAAATAAAATAGTCTTAATCCTTGTTTTAATGGACAATGTACTACGACTTGAGATTCAAAAAGGAAGAAATCAGTATAACCGTGGTCTTAATCCTTGTTTTAATGGACAATGTACTACGACTTTATCAGAAAAACGACAGGAGTTATCTTTCCTGTCGTAGTCTTAATCCTTGTTTTAATGGACAATGTACTACGACTTATATTTGTTGATAACGGTAGCATTGTAGCAATGCTAGTCTTAATCCTTGTTTTAATGGACAATGTACTACGACATAGAATATACGAAATGTATAAACTCGAAAGTTTGTCTTAATCCTTGTTTTAATGGACAATGTACTACGACAGATACTTACAGGATAACTATAACGGTGAAAGAAGTGTCTTAATCCTTGTTTTAATGGACAATGTACTACGACGAAAAGAAACAAGAAGAAAAGAAGGAGGTGGACTGTCTTAATCCTTGTTTTAATGGACAATGTACTACGACGACCAAAAAGGCTTTATGAACTATTACAAGGCAGGCGAGTCTTAATCCTTGTTTTAATGGACAATGTACTACGACAATATATAGCTAAGCCGTTTGATATTGATAAGTTTCTGTCTTAATCCTTGTTTTAATGGACAATGTACTACGACCTCAGCCATCAGCCCAAGCAATCTTGGGTGAAGGAGCAGTCTTAATCCTTGTTTTAATGGACAATGTACTACGACTATACATAACAGAACGCCTACTCGACCGATTGTTTGAGTCTTAATCCTTGTTTTAATGGACAATGTACTACGACAAAGCGTGAATTTGCCGAACGTATGGCAACCGATACGGGTCTTAATCCTTGTTTTAATGGACAATGTACTACGACCTTATAAAAAATAAAATTATAGATGAAGTGGATGAATGGGTCTTAATCCTTGTTTTAATGGACAATGTACTACGACCCATACATTATTAAAGAGTTAAAAAAATATTTTACTACAAGTCTTAATCCTTGTTTTAATGGACAATGTACTACGACACTTGCCAAGACGTCGAGCAAAGATATAGATATCGAGTCTTAATCCTTGTTTTAATGGACAATGTACTACGACAGCAGATTTTTAATGATTTGATAATCAGTATCGTTTAAGAAAATTTAAGTTAAAATTAACATTTGTTAACATTTCAACACCCTGCACGCATTTAGCGATTTTAACACTTTTTTAACATTTCAACAATTTGCAATAATATCGTTTTAACAAATTTTTAACATTTGTTAACGTATTTTAACAATCACAATCGGTCAAAGAACTTGGTACAAATATATAAATATATCAGATAAATTCCAAAAAAATCATTTAAAAAAATAAAATATCTTTATTGCCTGTAATTATTTCTATATCGATGTTTTTTCCTATTATTTTCATGGCTTTAATTTCGTCGGTCGAAATAGGTACTATTAAAATACTATCGTTATTTTCGTATGCTTCTTGAACTTCTTGCAGTGTTTGTTTTATTTCATGGTATATGGCATGGGGAGTATCGGCTATAAAAATGCTTTTTTGTATTCGAATTAAGCCTTTTCGTTCTAAATATTTAGCAATGAGGTTACGTACACGGTTGTTTTCAATATCGTACATTACAAAATAAAGCATATTTCTTTGTTTGTTTTGTTTTATTAACGATTGCAATTGATTTATTCTATCTATAAGTTGGTTAAGTTCTTCAAAATTTTTATTATTAGATTGTTCTTTATTTTTTGAAGCTTGAATAATTAATTTTTTAAATTTTTCTACATTTAGTGTTTTCATTATTAAATTGATAATAGTTGTTGAATAAATTGAAGTACAATAAGTCCTAATTCTCCATCGCTTCCGTTTTTGGGAGTTCTAACAGCAGAGAATCCTTTTTTGCCATAGAAAATATTAATTTCGCACCATCGATGTTGCAAGCAAATTTTAAGTTTTTTGCCATATTGAATATTTTCTATTTTTTCTATGAATAAACCTTGTTGTTCGAGTTGAGTTACGATGGAGGGTATAATTGCGTTTAGCTTTTCGGGCACATAAGGTATTTTTTGAGGTTGTTTATAGTTTGGATTCAGTTTTTGCTTGATATTTAAAAGGATGTCGTCAGATAGGGTAGTTTGTTGGGTTTGAGTTGTAGGATGATTTTTTTCGTATGCAATAATTTGTTTTTGCAATTGTTCTATTTCGAGTGTATTATCTAAATTTATAAATTCGTTATAGTTAATAGCCAGGCTTTGATAATTGACAAAAACTTCTGGGTCAAAGCTTAAAAAAGTAGCGCGTGTGGCATCGCAAGTTTTTAAATCGATAAGTTCTTCGAATTGATACTGTTGTGCAAATTTAATAGCAAAAAGTTTATAAAAGTTTTTATAAAGTGCTATATCGTTTATTCGTGGTTGAAGTTTAAATAATATTTTTAGTCCCTCGTTGCTTGGCGATGTAAAAGCACACAATACATTTGTGTTGGATGCTATTTGTTTTTTTACTTGATTAGGTGTAAGGTTTTGTTTTGATAAATGATCGATATCGATAATAAGATAATGGCTGTATGCAAAATTTTCGGTTCTTCGATGTGGTGGATTAAAAATAGATACAGTAAAATAAGGTAACATGGTTTTGAGTTTTCGATATGCTTGTACATCGATGGTTTGTATTCGACGCAATTCTTCTATTTGATGTATTAAGGGTTTATATTCGCCCTTAATAATATTAATAAGTTGATCAAAACTTATTTTAGCCAGTAAGTCGCCGCTTTGTTGAATATTTTTTCCTAACATGAACATGGTAGCAATATTTTAAATTATAAATTTAAAAAATATTGAGCAAGTTGTTGTGCATATATATTAATATGTGTTAGTCGAGAACGTTCGAGATTATTGATGGTAATAATCTCGTTAAGATAATCGTTTATCGATTGTATAAGTATTCTTTTTCCAGCAGCTTCTAACCAATAGGAACCATTATCTTGAATACTAAACCAATCTTCGGTAGGTGCTTCTTGCAGACATAAGTCGCATACAATATAATCGATCCATTGTCGGAATAATTCTATAATGTCAAAAACCAAGACGGGGCGGTTATAATTTTCGCGATGAAAAACTCCTAGATAGGGGTCTATGCCGGCTTTTATTAAAGCGCTTTCTATTTTACCATATAAAATACCGTAGCCGTAATTGAGCAGGCAGTTAAACATATCGAATGCGGGATGTTGGCTACGTTGTTCGAACCGATAAGGTTCTGGTAAAAGTTGCGATAATGTTTCGAAATAACGTTTACTAGCTATGCCTTCCCATCCTCTTATGCTTGGTGCTATATCGCTAATGGTTTCACCTTCAATTTGTTCAATTTTTTGAATATAGTCTTTTAAGGCGGTAATGGTTTGTAAAAAGTTAGGATTGTTTTGCCAAAAATTTTTATCGATATCTTGTTTGCTTACTAAAGAATAGAGTAACGCCGTTTGATTTTTTATTTTCTCAATCAATATTTCTTTAATCCATGATATAGCCTTTTGTGAGTATATAAAATCGGCTTGTTTTTGGCGAATGGTAGAAATAGAACCATAGTTAACACTCCATATACGTCCCTTGGGGGTTCCTGTGTTATCGAGAAATAATACGTCTATTTCGTGTTCAATGGCAAGCATTACTGCATCGCTTGTTATTTTGGCTCCTTTACTTATATAAATATTTTTTACTTTTTGGGGGTCGATATATTGTTTTCCTTCGCTATGTATAATTAAAAATTGCCGATTCTCTACATGCAGCGAGCTTCCAAAATTATTTAAAAAAATTTCCATAATTTTATTAAAATTTAAAAAAATATTTTTACATTTGCATCGATGCAACAAATTTATGAAAAAATTAAAAACTCTCTATATTTCTTTTGAGAATGAAATAAAAATCAACGAATTGTATGCATTTAGGTCGGCTATTATCGAAAAAGCAGGACGAAATCATATATTATTTCATAATCATCTCGATGCAGAAAAATATCTCTATCGCTATCCGCAAATACAATATAAAATAATAAATAATAAACCATCGTTATTATGCCTCGAAAAAGGTATAGACGAAATACATCATTTTTTTATTAAGCCGAGTTGGGATTTGCAATTATACAACCGAACTTATGAGGTAAAAGTTAGAAAATTACAAGTCAATCAGTTTACCATGCAAGTATGGGACCATGTATTTGTTTATAACCTTTACCGATGGAATCCATTAAGTCAAAATAATTATGTAAAATTTAAAGAATTACAAAATAGCGACCACCAAAAACAAATGTTACAAAAAATTTTGATCGGTAATATACTATCTTTTGCCAAAGGTATTGAATGGACTATTGACAAAGAAATAAAAGTAGAACTTAATTATGTTTCTGATGTAAAATGGTTACGCTACAAACAAAATAAATTAGCATGTTTCGATGTGCAATTTAAAAGCAATGTTTTTCTGCCCAATTATATTGGTTTAGGGAAACATGCCTCACTTGGATTTGGAATAGTAAAACAGTTAAAAGGTAAGAAAAATGAATAACGATAAAGATAAAATACGCGAAGAAATATATCTGGGTGCATTGCTGCACGATATAGGGAAGTTTTATCAAAGAGCAAGTGGAGATTTTGACTCAAATGATAGTAATTTATCAGAAGATACAAAAAAACTCGCCAATTATATCTGTCCAATCAATCAAAATGGATACTACGGTTATCAGCATGTATTGTGGACAGCTCAATTTTTTAAGAATAATAAAGAAAATTTCAATAAAATTCTAAATACTTCAGAAAATAAAATAGATAATTTTATTAATTTTTCAATTTATCATCATAAACCTGCTTCGCTTAATCAAGCAATAGTTCAACTTGCCGATTGGTGGGCTAGTGGAATAGACAGAAGTCAGTCTGAAGAATATTCAAACCACTTTATTAACTGGGGAAAAGAAAAATACAAAAAAGTACCCTTATCGGCCATTTTTCAAAATTTGTATGTAAATAACAAAAGACCCAATAGGGAAAATGAATGGTATTTTAATTTAAAAACGTTAGAAATTAACAAAGAAACTATATTTCCTAATGCATTAAAAGAAAATCAACTAACCTCTCATCAAGAAAAATATAATACTATATGGAAACAATTTAATACCGAATTTCAAAATTTACCCACAGGAAATTTTAAAGTTTTTATTGAAAGTTTATATTTTCTATTAAAAAAATATACCTGGTGTATTCCTGCTTCCACAAAAGATTATCCTGATTCAAGTTTATTTGAACATTCTAAAATGGTAGCAGCTTTTGCAGACTGTTTATTTAGATTCTACGTAGAAAACTCAGATGCATTTAATTATGATAATTCTAGATTCAGAATTAAATTAAAAAATGAAAAAGAACATAAATATTATCCTGTTATTTTACTATGTGTTGATTTATCAGGCATTCAAAATTTTATATATAATATCTCGAGTAAAAGAGCTGCAAAAAGTTTAAGAGGTCGGTCTTTTTATTTGCAAATATTAGTAGAAACTATTACCAATCAATTACTTGAAAAAACAGATACATTCCGTTCTAATGTTATTTATTCCAGTGGTGGGAAAATGTTTATGCTTCTTCCCAATACTCAAAATATTCGTGAAACTATATCAAATTACAGAGAAAATTTAGAAAATTGGATATGGAAAGAATTTAATGGTGATATTTATATAAGTTTAGATTATGTAGCTTTTGCTTATGATATGGATCACCGAGATGAAAAAGGCCAGAATTTGCTAATTGAAGGAAAGAATAATTATTATTACTTAGGAGATTTATGGAAGGAAGTTGTAGATAAAACTGCAAAATGCAAAAACAGGAAATTTAAATCTATAATAAAAAATGACACAAGTTTTTTTGATCCTTTTGGTCAAGGAGGTGATATAGATATTTGTGCTATTACTGGTATTGAATCGAATAACTTAAAAAATCTTGAAAAAAATAATTACGAAGAAGAGATAAAAATATTACCTATTGTAAAAACGCAAATTGAAATAGGAGAAAATTTAGTTAACCATAAATACCTTCTTTACAGCAAGCAAAAACAACCTGATAATATTTTTAAATCAAGTAAGTATTCTTTTGAAATATTTAATTCTTATTGGTATATATTTGATAATAATGGATATAACAACGTTACATCTATTGATGATGGAATAATATACTACGAAAATAATTTTGATTTTTTATCTAATACAAAGGGCGAAAAAAGTTCAAACGCATATAGGTTTTATGGAGGAAACCGTGTTCCTGAGATAAATGAAAGAATGAAAACATTCGAAGAACTTGTTGATAAAGAAGCTGCTTTTAAGCGTCTTGCTATTTTGCGAATGGATGTGGATAACTTAAGTCAGATATTTATAAATGGTTTCAAACAAAAAGACGATAAGGGAAATATCATTAAAGATGGAAGTAATTTTTCAAGATTATCAACTTTATCATTTCAATTAGATTTATTTTTTAGTGGCTACATCAATAAGATACATGAAAATTATAGAGATAAAATAATAATTGTTTATTCAGGCGGAGACGATTTATTTGCTGTAGGCGATTGGCAAGCTATTATCAATTTTGCTGAGGATGTTCGCAACGAATTCAGAAACTATGTATGCAATCGTGAAGATATTTCGCTATCGGGTGGGATTGTGCTAGTCGATAAAAAATTTCCCATCAGCAAAGCAGCTGAATGGGCTGATGAAGCTGAAAAAAAGGCTAAAAAATTTGGAGAAATAAAAAAATATGATGAAGCTAATTGTAAAGTATATGAAGAAGTAGAAGCTATAAAAAATGCTGTAAATTTATTTGGTGAAAATATAAACTGGCATAAAGAATTTGATGGAGTTAAAGCGATGAAGGATTTTTTGTATGATACTTTAAAAAATCAGAAACTATCTAAAGGATTATTGCAAAAAATATTCATATTCAGAAACATGAAGAAGTCAAATAATCTTGGATGGCATTGGGTATCGGCATATACTTTTGCGCGTCATAAAAATGAAAAAAATAAAGATTGTATTGAAAAACTCAAAAATTATTTTATTACAGGTGCAATAAATCTGAATAATAAAGATTATAAGTTTGGAGATAGGGCTATAGATATACTTGCAATTGCAGCCCGCTGGGCCGAATTGAAACTTAGAAGTGAAAAAAATGCTGAATAATCTATCAAAAATATTAACCGAGATAGATAAAATACAACAGCAAATTGCTGGCATAAAGCCGCTTTCGCAAACCCAAATAAAAGATTTGCGTAATTATTATAAAATTGGTATAACCTATAGTTCCAATGCAATAGAAGGTAATACCTTGAACGAAAGCGAAACCAAAATTGTAATCGAAGAAGGTATCACAGTTTCCGGAAAACCACTCAAACATCATCTCGAAGCGGTTGGTCATGCCGCTGCATACGATTATATATATTCTTTTCTTAAACAAAGAGAACTCACTGAAAACAATATTAAAAAACTACACAAAATCTTTTACCAAAAAATAGATGAAAAAAATGCCGGTAAGTACCGTAAAATACAGGTTTATATTACAGGTTCCGAACACATACCCCCAAAACCTAAAGAAGTGCACGAACTTATGGCCAATTTGATTAAATGGTATAATTCATCCAACGAACATCCTGTAGTAACAGCAGCACTTTTACACCAAAAATTAGTAATAATTCATCCTTTTGTTGATGGAAATGGTCGTGTTGCAAGGTTATTAATGAACCTGCATTTAATTAAAAACCAGTTACCTGTTACCATAATACCGCCCGTATATCGTTCTGAATACATAGCTTTGCTCGAAAAATCGCATCATGACGTTGAACCCTTTATGGAGTTTATTGCCAATTGCGTTAAGCAGGCACAACTGGAATATTTAAGACTGATAATGTAAAACCTTTAAAAAAATAAATTATGAATTATTCTCAACATCAAAATCAGGCAAATCCCAACAATCAAGCAGAGAATCAAGATAAAATAAAAAGTTGGGAGGAAATTAAAAATGGATGGCAAAACGATTGGATAACATCCTCTTATGGAATTACAAAAGAAGCCATTAAATGGGCTGAAGATTTTGGAAAATACTTAGCAGTAGATAAAAATAAAATAAAAAAATTAACAACATCTCAGTTGAGAAAGTTCTTTAGTCATTTAAAACGTATGCAGGCTATTGGTTTTGATGAAAACAACAAAACGGACTTGTATATGCTAAAAGCACAGCTTGCTTATGCCAATGGAAGAGATAAAAAAGAGGGAGGACAAAACAAAACAAAAATTTGCCATTTTGCAGAGATGTTGTTTGAGGCGATTGACCAAGTTCAAACAAAAGAACACTTCAAAAACTTTGCAAATATAGTAGAAGCCATTGTTGCTTTTCATAAAGCAGCAGGAGGCGAATAATCTAAATTTTTTAAAATGTAATTTGTATAACATAAAAATTAAAAACTATGAAACAACTGGAAAAGAAAATTTTTATATCAGCAACATTAAATCTATTAACAGGCCTTCATATCGGCGATAACAAAGAAAGCATCGAAATCGGCGGGGTAGATAATCCAGTAGTCAGAAGAAAAGATAATAATGAACCATACATACCAGGTAGCTCGCTGAAAGGCAAAATGAGATGCTTGTTAGACCAAATTTATGGAGTAAATCCTGATGGCAAATGTAAATCTGAAAACTATACCAATGATGCAAAAATTATTGCTGATTTATTCGGAGCATCGGGTGATAATGGTAATCCATCTCGTTTAATTGTCAGAGATGCTTATTTAACGGAAGAATGGGCAGAAAAACTAAAAAATAGTGAATTTACAGACATGCCTTATACCGAAATAAAATTTGAAAATGTTATCAATCGGGTTAAAGGAACCGCCGAACATCCACGACAAATAGAAAGAGTACCGGCTGGTGCTGAATTTGAAGTAAACTTTATTATTAACATTTTCAAAGATGATAAAGAAAGCGATTTGTTGGATTTGTTTTATAAAGGGATACAATTACTTCAAGATGATTACTTAGGCGGCAGCGGTTCAAGAGGGTATGGCCAAGTACAAATTGAAATAAAAGAAAGAAAAGAAAAACTTTATAAAGTGCAAGTGAATGGTCAAATAGAAATTGAAGAAAAAATTATAAATAACTAATTGGATTAATTCTTTAACTATGTCATTTGTTCTGTTTAGGTTAAAATTTTCTACTCCACTTCATATCAGTAATGTAAGGAGTGACTATGCACAAAGCGAAACTATTATCCATAGCGATACGTTGTATTCTGCTTTTTTTGAAGCATGGATTAAACATGGACTAACCCAACAAATCGAAAAACAAATCAATCAATTACAATTTACCCTTTCAAGTTTATTCCCTTTTACTATGGATAATAAAACTAAGGAATATGTTTACTTTTTTCCTAAGCCATTAAATCTGAGCTATGCAAAAGTTAGCGAAAAAAAACATAAAGACATTAAAAAAATTCAATATGTTGATAAAAATTTTTTAGAAAAATATAGAAATGGATACAGAGAACTGATTGATGAAGATTATAACTTAGTAAAAGGAAAATATCTTACTGAGGGATGTATAGATACAAACTTTATATCATCAGAGGTTTTTCCGCGTGTAACTATTCCACGACAGGGAGGAGATGCTACACCCTACTATATTGAACGAATTTTCTTTAAAGAAAACTCTGGTTTGTTTTTTATTGCACAGTTTGATAATGATGAGATAAAAAATCATGTCATTTCAGCACTCCATTATTTATGCGATGAAGGTATCGGGACAGACCGTCATGTGGGTAACGGTTTCTTTCAATTTGAAGAAGATACCATAGATTTTGAAACCATCCCTTCTGATTATGCCTTCAATCTTTCTCTTTATTGCCCATCAGCAGAACGTGTTAAAGAAATCATGAATGATGACCATATTGCTTACGACATCATTACACGAGGAGGCTGGATAACAACCCCTGGTTACAATACCCTAAGAAAAAAATATATACGAATGTTCAAAGAAGCAAGTATTCTAAAAATCAACTATACAACAGATGGTCGTATTGTTGATATAACCCCCGACAAAACTACGCTTCCTGAAACTGCCCAAAATATACATCCAGTGTATAGAGTTGGTAAATCATTATTTCTAACTGTTAAGGTTTAAATTTGAATCTATGAGTGAATTAAATTATAATTACAAACTAAAACTAAAGGTTTTAACCCCTTTGCATATTGGGGCAGGCAAAGAAAAAGATTGGATAAAAGGGATTGATTATATAATTCATAATGGTTATTTGTATATTCTTAACCAAAAAAAGTTATTTGAATACCTAAATAACAAACAACTTCTTGAAAAATACATAAACTTAATTTCAAAAAATCATTATTCAGAAATCGAAAAATTTTTTAGAGAAAATTTAAAAGAAGATATTAAATCTATCTCACAATCAACCTATGAAAATATTAATAATATCAATACCGAAATTAAATATTTTATTCGTGATGGAATGGGAAAAGCATATATTCCAGGAAGTTCGATAAAAGGGGCGATTAGAAGTGTGTTATTTAGTTATATACTCAAAAATCATAACAAGGAGATAACCTCAATAACTAAATACGATAGAAGGACAAATTCAGAAGTACCAATAGAAAAAAGGGAATATATTGAATATGCATTAGGTAATTATGATAAAAGTATAATGCGATTCATCAAACCTAACGATATCTATGGATTAGATGATTATTTATCCATATACAACGTTAATTTATACAATGTAAAACATCCTCAAAATAACTCAAAATCTGAGACCAAAAATATTGTTACTATCGAATGTTTGTACCCATTTGAAAATATTCCCTCTTTCGACTTTCAACTCAACATTGCAGAGCCCTTTATAAATGTAATCAATAATAAATATAACCGACAATATAACCTGCCAAAATACAAAAATGATGTTTTTAAAAATAGAGAAAAAGAAACCATTCATCACTTATTCAAAATCATCAACGAATATACCTATCAACATATAGAAAAAGAAATAAAGTTCTTTGAAAAGTACACTCACACCAGCAATATAGAAGAAAACATTATTAAAAAATTGAAAGAAATTCAAGATAAAACTAAAGACCACAAAAAAAGTTGTGTTCTTAGAATGAGCTATGGCTCAGGATTTCATGGAATAACCGGTGATTGGTTATTTGATGACCATTCAATAGATACTATTAAATTGGAAAAAAATAAAACAGATGAAGATTATAAATCTGTAGCATACTTAAATAAAAGAAAAACTGCTAAATCCCGCCGAATTATTGACGACACCTATCCATTAGGATTTATAGAACTTATATTGTTAGATGATAGACCCGACAACCTTTCGCCTTTTTCTGCTGAAAAAGTATCTGATAGTAAAGTTAAGAGTAATATACCTAAAGTAGAAATATCAAAAACTAACGAAATAAATAAAACAAATCAAAATATAATTGAGCACACACAACCAAGGCAATCCTTTAAAACCATTACCCGTTTAAATGAAATTGCAAAAGGAAAATATGTTGTAGCTGAAATTTCACAATTAGGAAAACCATCGCATAAAGTTAAAATTGTATTAGAAAATAAGATTTTTGAAACAATTATATCAAATGTTAAAAATGCTAATTTAAAGATAGGTGATAAAGTTATTGCTGAGATAAAAGATAATAAGGGAAGCGAAAAAATTAATATGGTAGCCTTTGTATCTCATTTTAAATAAAATTTTCACTCTAAGGAAAAGTATAATAAATTATGTCAAAAGTTTTCATTTTATTGAAAACTTTATTATATTTGCATAAATATTATCACTATAATGAAAATAATCAAACGCCCAAGATATCTCGAAAAAATTAAACCGCACATTGGTAAAAATATCATTAAAGTTTTAGTGGGTGCACGACGAACGGGTAAAACTTATCTCCTATTTCAAATTATCGAAGAAATTAAAAAAATAGATTCACAAGCCAATATCATTTACATCAATAAAGAACAATACGAATTTCGATTCATTGATAACGATGAAAATCTATACAGTTACGTCGTAAGTAAGTCAAAAACTAATAAAAAAAACTATGTTTTTATTGATGAAGTACAGGAAATAAAGTATTTTGAAAAGGCTTTAAGAGCATTACTTGTGGATGATTTTGATATTTACTGCACCGGCAGTAATGCTCATATGTTATCTTCTGATATTGCAACCTACTTAAGCGGTAGATATATCGAAATACCTGTGTATAGTTTATCATACAAAGAATTTTTAAAATTTCATAATCTTAAAAACACAAAAAATTCTCTGACAAAATATATCAAATATGGAGGGTTACCTTATCTTATAAACCTTGAATTAAACGACGAAATTGTATATGATTATCTTTCAAATATATACAATACAATTATTTTAAAAGATGTAGTTACACGATACAATATTCGCGACATAGATTTTTTACAAAGATTAATAGAATATACATCCGATAATCTTGGAAGTTACATATCAAGCAAAAAAATTACCGATTATCTAAAATCACAGAAAGTTAGTTTATCTGTCAATACCGTAATGAATTACTTACAATATCTGCAAAATGCCTTCTTTATTGATAAAGTTAGACGATATGATATAACAGGGAAACGAATTTTTGAAATAAACGAAAAATATTATTTTCGAGATTTAGGATTAAAGCATTCTGTAGTGCCTTATAAACCCAATGATATAGCTAAAATATTAGAAAATTTAATTTACAATCAACTAATTTTTAACGGATATACCGTTTATACCGGCAAACTATATGACCTCGAAATAGATTTTGTGGCCATACGAGGTAATGAAAAAATATACATACAAAGCACCTACTTATTATCAGACGATAAAACTGTGGAAAGAGAATTTGGTAATTTACTTAAAATAAAAGATAATTATCCCAAATTAGTGATTTCAGCGGATGATTTTACAATATCAAATTATGAGGGGGTTGAACACTTAAATATTTTAAATTTTCTTAATAAATGAATCGCCACCTACATATCACCCTCGTTGGAGGGCAAACTGTCCCGGTTTATCAGGGCATTATTTACGACCAGCCCGATTATGTAATTTATATCTGCTCCGAACAGACCAATAGTTCTATAGAACTTATTGCTTCTGCAACTTCTATTCCATACGAATTAAAATCTCTTTCACCTGTTGATATTAAAGATGTTGAGGAGTATTTAGATTTTTTAAAATCTATCATTCAAAATTATGAACGTATAACCATAAATATTTCAAGTGGCACAAAAATATGGAGTATATTGTTTTACGATTATTTCAAAAATATTGAAAAGGCTAAGATAATTTATATTGATCAAAACAATAAAATATGGAATTTTAAGACAAAACAATGTTCCGATCATGAGTTTATTACCGATATTCAAAACTATTTGATTATTCTGGGCAGTAAAGTAAATAATTTCAAGAAGATTGAGAATTTTGATGCAAGCGATATCCAAGCCGTCAAAACAATAGAGGAGATAAGAAAATTTGATTATGTTGAGTTTAATGCTTTAACCCAATCCCTTTCGAATCATTCAAATTTAAATGAATATTCAACTACACAAGGGTCGTTAATAAAATATGATACTGAAGAAAAATCGTTTTACCTGAAATTGATCAAAAAAAGTGGAACAAGCAAGGAATGCAAACTAAAATCGCCCAATATTCGCTATTTATTACTCAATACAGGTTGGTTTGAGTTTAAAGTGGCAAACATTTTATCGAAATGGAATCATGCAAAACAAATAATTTTGAATTGTGATTTTCAAACTAAAGAAGGGGCTTTAAAAAATGAAGTTGATGTAATTGTCAATACCGGCAAAAAACTGCTTTTTGTTGAATGCAAAACCCAGGTTTATAACTCTACCGATATTGATAAATTTGCTTCGGTAATTCGCAATTACGGTGGATTAGGGACAAAAGGAATTTTGATAACCGAGGTTGATATTAATAAAAATGTGCTTGAGAAATGTGAGGATAATGGATTACTTACCTTTTGTTTAAACCAGGGTAATTACATGTTTTCGCCCGAACAAATGTTATACCTAAAATTAGAGAGCGAATGGCTGAATATAAATCCAAGATAGACAAGAACATCATTGTAACCACATTTGGAGGCACCTGGCTTATTTTACCGGAAATAATAGGATTTTGCTGTGATAATGTAACTATTTTTTGTAAAAACGATATATATGATTCATTTATTCAAACCTTAAAAAATAACAATGTTACCACAATCGATGAATTGTGGGTAATCTGTACACACGGAGAAACATCTAATAAAGCAATTGAAAATTTTAATTTATGGTATAAACAAGTAAGCGAAAAAGGAATAAACATACCAGAATGCAAGTTTATCGGACTCAAAGATATATCGGATTTGACTACTGAAGCTGTATGTAAACAAATGGCCGATTTTATTTTTCGAGTAGTTTTAAAGGCCTATGAAGAAAAAAGAAACGGCAAATTACTATTGTCGTTGGCCGGAGGTCGCAAGACTATGAGTTCCGATATGCAACGCGCTGCATTCTTCTTCGGATGTGACATCTTGTTTCACATTGCTGATAGTGGAAGCCCACTAGGAGCAGAACCTAATAAATTATTAGACACTCTTAATGAAAAAATGGCAAATGCTGTTTTTCCTGTGATTATTCAGGAAAAAATTCCAACAAGTCCATTAACCGAAATACCCACAAAACTAATATCATCAGATTATCCTATAGAGTTTAACCGAGAAAATATAGCTTCAACAATTTTATTAGATGAAATAAACAATAGACTCATTAATGCCCAAAGTATAAGTTTTAATGCATATAAACTAAGAACTAGTGATTTTAAAATGAGTATATTTCAAGGTTTACATCAATTAAACCCAATAATTTTAAACCAACTTAATACCGAAAAACCCGACATAGAATGGATAAATAAATTACCCAAAACCGATTTACATTGTCATTTTGGGGGAATATTAGACATACAAGGATTGATAAAAGTTGCTAAAGCCAATGAAAATAAAATTCTTGAAGCACTATCGCAAAATATTCAATTTAAACAATGGTATAACAGTATTTATCATTTGGTTGAACAAGCCAATATTGATGAGTTAAAAAAAATTTTAAATCACAAAGATTATCTTAGACAAGAAATTCCAGAAAAATACAACTTACCTCGTCCTTTACCTTTGGCATCCTTCATTATTTGTTTCAAAAAGAAAACAGATTTACTAGAAAAAATAATTTTTGGAGAGTACCAACAATCCAACAAATATAGAAATATTGGCATAGAATCATACGAACGTTTAGGCGATTTACAAGGTAGTGGATTACTACAATCAAAAGAATCAATTGTTGAAGCATGCCATTATCTAATTGATTATTGTAAACAACATAACATTAAATATCTCGAGTTACGTTGTTCTCCAGTAAATTATACAATGGGGGGATTAAAAGAGGATGAAATTGTTTTAATACTGCATAATGAGTTTGAAAAATGTAGAAATATTGTTGACATTCGTTTAATTATTATCGGTTCACGACATGGGGATGCAAATGTTTTCAGAAGACATGTTACCCTAACTCAGAATTTCTTAAGGGATGTAAGGTATAAAAATTTCATCGTTGGTTTCGATGTTGCGGGGAACGAAGCCAAAAAATCACCGAAACAATTGCGTGAAGAATTACTCCCATTGATGAAAGAATGTGTTCGATTCACCATACATGCTGGTGAAAATCAACCTGTAGAAAATATTTGGGAGGCAGTTTATGAGTTAAATGCCGATCGAATAGGTCATGGTTTAACCTTACTGAAAAATAAAGAATTACTAGATAGATTTCGCGACAAAAATATTTTTATCGAACTATGCCCATCAAGTAATTATCAAATCTGCGATTTTGAAAATAATGAATATCCCCTAAAAAAATATTTTGAGGAAGGTTTAAAAATTACAATTAATACCGACAATCCAGGTATATCAAGAACCAACATCACAAACGAATACTACTTTGCATCAAAAATTGCAGATTTAAATAAAATACAGATAATACAGTTAATACGAAATAGTATTCAAGGAACTTTTTTACCCAAAAATGAAAAAAAGAAACTTATACTTCAATTTGAAGAAGAAATTTACAAAATCTTGACTAATGAATAAATTAATTGCTACTATACATAGGGATTATTTACCCAAAAATGTTTTACAGGAAAAGGCCATATTATTTTTGGATGTTGAAAAAATAGAAACTTTTCTTACTAAAGTTGAGTTTCTACCACGTGAAAAAGTGGAAAAAATTATAGATTACAAGCAAATAATACCCTATATCGTTCTTGAAAATGAATTTAATCAAATTGCTGCTTACAAAAGAAAAGGTAACGAATTGCGATTGCATCATTTATGGTCTATTGGATTTGGTGGTCATATAGAACATACTGATGTTGAAAATAATTTCTGCACAGAAACAATAAAAAAAGCTGCTATTCGGGAATTAAAAGAAGAGTTTTCGGATAAAGTAAACTATGAATTAATATTTAAAGGAATTATTAATGAAGAAATTACAGATGTTGGTAAAAACCACTTGGGATTTGTATTTAAAACTCGGGTAAAAAAAAATGAGTATATTCTATCTAAAGAAATCGGTAATATAGATTGGATAAATTTTCACAACATTAATCTTTCAGAATTTGAATTATGGTCTCAAATGACCATGGAATTATTAACTAAAAATTAATCTTATGGGCAAAACAATATTCCTATCATTTTTAGGCACCAATAATTACTTAGAGTGTATTTATCAATTCCCCGATAATCAATCAGTGCAAACCAAATACACTCAAATTGCAGTTATTCAAAAACATATCAATGAAATAAACGAGTTTATCTTCTTTTTAACAGAAGATGCAAAAAAACTGAATTGGGAAGGCGAAACTAATTTAAAATCTGAATTAAACAAACTGAATATTGATGAAAGTAAAATTAAAACCGTTGATATACCCAATGGATTTAATAACGATGATTTGCTTAATATATTTACAAAATTAACAATTAGCACACCTGAGCAGGCTAACTTAGTAATAGATGTAACCCATTCATTTCGTTCTTTACCTATCACGCTTAGTTCAGTATTGGAATTTCTAAAAAAAGTAAAAAATGTAAACATTCAACACATTTACTATGGTGCTTTTGAAGTACTCGGAAATCCAAAAGACCTTCAAGGAAAACCTATAGAAGAAAGAGTCGCACCAATGCTCGATATTACCTACCTAAGCGCCATTCAGGATTGGACCACAGCCGTTGATCACTTCTTAAAATTTGGTAATATATCAAAACTAAAACAATTAAGTGAAACAACCATTAAACCCATATTAACAAAAACAAAAGGACAAGATCAATTTGCAAGTAAAATCAGGAACATCGTTTATACATTAAACGATCTATTAACAGCTATTTATACTTGCAGATCTAAAACTATACTTGAAATATTCTTAAAAAATAAAAACAATAATAAAAGCAAATTAGATACACTATTAGAAGATTTAGATTATATCTTAAACAATAATGACTTACTTCCACAATTAAACGAACCATTCAAAAAGATTAAAGAAAAAGTTATTTCAATAAACGATGAAAAAACACTAATAAGTTCTATTAAAATAGTTCAATGGTGCATAGATTTTAATTGGATTCAACAAGGATATACGCTACTGCAAGAAAATTTGCGTAGTTTTATTATGACTGTATTTAATAAAGATTATAATAATAGAGATGAGCGGGAAAATTTATCAAAGGCACTTAATATAATTAGTAAAAATATACCTGAAAATGAATGGGGAGCAGAAAATAAAGATTCAATAAAGTATTATGTTGACCAAAAAGATAAATTATATGAACTAGCAAAATTATTTACGGATTTAAGTGATTTCAGAAATGATATAAACCACGCCGGGTATCGGGATAATGCAATAAATTCAAGAACTTTAGTTGATGGATTAAATTCCTTTTATGAAAAAGCTTTAGAAGAAATTGAAAGTTTTAAAATTAACCGATTATGCTAATTAACCTCTCCAATCATCCATCTGATAGTTGGCCTGAATCGCAAAAGCAGAAGGCCCATGAACTATATCAGGAAATTATTGATCTTTCTTTTCCTGAGGTTGACCCTAATGGCGATGAGGAGTATATTGAAAATTTAGCAGAACTTTACTTAAATAAAATAATCGAAATTAAAAATAGAACTTCAAATACTGTTATAGTTCATCTTATGGGTGAACTAACATTTTGCTTTGCGTTAGTTAAGAAATTACAGGGCTATAACATCAAATGTGTTGCATCTACTACTAAGCGTATGGTTGATACAACTTCGAAAAATACAATAGTAAAAACCTTTTCTTTTGTTCGTTTTCGCGAGTATATATAATTTTTGCAAAAAAATATTAAACCCAAATAAATTAAGTAGTTCGGCTCTTACAGCGCCTTCTTCTGATAAATTTGGATTGAAAACAAGTCTAACATTATTTGACTACCATAAATTGATAAAAAAAGTTAATTTTGTATATTATAACATATTTAAAAACAACTAATGAAAAATCATGATTATGGGTATTATTAAAGAATTTAAAACATTTGCCATGAGAGGAAATGTAATAGACATGGCGGTTGGTATTATTATTGGTGGCGCATTTGGTAAAATAGTAAGCTCACTTGTTAATGATATTATTATGCCCCCTATCGGTGTTTTAATCGGTGGGGTTAAATTTACCGATTTAAGCATTGTAATTAAAGATGCTGTTCCTGCTAGCGTTAATAATTTAGGGCAAACCATTCCTGAAGTGCCTGCTGTAACGATTAATTATGGTAACTTTGTTCAAGTCGTTTTTGATTTTTTAATAATTGCATTTGTTATTTTTATGATGATAAAAATGATGAATCGATTGAAAAAGAAGGAAGACGAAACACCAGAACCTCCGGCTCAGCCAACAAAACAAGAATTGCTGCTTACAGAAATACGCGATTTGTTAAAAAAATAAGAATATTTCACTTAGATTTATAAGATAAAAACTTTTCAACGACCTGAACAATAGAAGGATAGGACAATTGCTTACGTTTTTTCCATTGTTCGCGACTTACCCATTCTACTTTTTCAATATTTTCTTCGATTTGAGGAATGAGTAAAGTATATTGTTCTCTATAATTACATAAATACCAATGAGTACGCTTTAAAATAGGTTTATTATTTAAATTATAAACATGGTAGGTGTGCTCAAAAAAAGTACAATCATCGGGATTTATAGTTATGTTGCACTCTTCTTTTATCTCCCTCACTGCAGTTTGCAATGGGCTTTCACCCTCATCAATTTTTCCTTTGGGTAAATCCCAATAACCTAATCGGTAAATCATTAACCATTGTTGCTGCTCGTTTACAATTAAACACCCGGATGCTTCTATGGGTTCATAGTTCGATTGAAATTCGTTGAAAGCAACTTCAGGTTTTTTAGTTATAAGAACGATCGATTTTTCATTGAACAACGAAATGATTTTATTCCAATCGAAAGGTTCGTAAAAAAATATATCTTTGTCGCCAGATAACGGTAAATGATCGGTAATCAAAAGTTCATGGTTAACATTATAAATTGAATATTTCATGAGTCAAGAATTAAAAATGGAAATTGCTAAAAATTTGTTACAAATTAAAGCAATAAAATTGAATGTAGAACAACCTTTTACCTGGGCTTCGGGTTGGAAGTCGCCTATTTATTGCGATAACCGTAAAACCTATTTCTATCCCGAATTGCGAAAACTCATTACTCAAGGCTTTGTTAAGACTATACAAGAAAAATTTCCCCATGTTGAAGTTATTGCCGGAGTGGCAACCGGTGCGATTGGATATGGTGCATTAGTTGCCGAAGCTATGAATTTACCCTATGTATATGTACGCAGTGAGCCCAAAAAGCATGGTTTAGAAAATCTTATCGAGGGCGAAAATCCACAAGGCAAAAAAGTGGTGGTGATTGAAGACTTAATTTCGACCGGCGGCAGCAGTTTAAAAGTTGTTCAGGCTTTACGCGATGCCCAAGCCAATGTACTTGGTCTTACTGCAATTTTTACATATCAATTCGATACTGCCATCAATGCTTTTAACGAAAAACAATGCGATTATTATACATTAAGCAACTACGAAACGCTCATAAATATTGCTATTGAGATGAACTATGTAGAGCAACATCATCTCGAAACATTATCGGAATGGAGAAAATCACCCGGAACTTGGAAACAAGAGTAATATGCTAAAAATAGAAAGTAAAATAGGAACGGTTCGTCGAAGTTCAATGGAATTATACGAACTTTTAAGTAATTTTGAAAACTTTATTTCTTATATTCCTCAAGATCAAATTAAAGATTTATTAGTTGAAAAAGATCGGTGTTCGTTTACCGTAGAAGGACAAAAAATGGAGATCATTATTATTGATAAAGAGCCTCAAAACTTTATCAAATTTGGCAGTGGCGAATTAAGTCCTGTAAAGTTCTTTTTCTGGATTCAAATGAAAGAAGTAGAGCCTTATGTAACTAAAATAAAGTTAACCATTCATCTCGACATTCCGCTTATAGCTCAACCTTTTGTAAAAGGGAAAATTGAAAAAGCTCTCAACGAAATGATGGAACGTATCTCTTCTATGGGGAATAATTAATTATTTAACAAGAGTGTTTTTACCCTATTTTATGCAATAATTTTTTAAATATTTTTATATTGGCACAATTTGTGTTAACTTGCTTTGCCAAAAATTATTCATTATGACACATAAACATGTTTTTTCGTTGCTGACAATTGTTTTGTTGGCTGGTTTTTCGTTTTCGCAACCTAAACCATCTTTTTACAAAAATCAATGGCGAAAAGTAGATAGTCTCGAAAACAAAGGCATGGTAAAATCTGCTTTAGAATTGGTTTTACAAATTCAAAAAAACGCAAAAGCAGAAAACAATGTGGCACAGGTTGTCAAAACACGCATTTATCAGTTGAAGTATCGAAACATCATCGAAGAAGATGCTTTCGAAAAAATATTAACCGAAATGAGCAACGAATCGTACCAAGCACCCTTTCCTTATTCGTCTTTATATCATAGTTTGTGTGCCGAATTATACTGGCAATATTACCAAAATAACCGTTATCGTTTTTACAATCGAACCTATTCGTCCGACGAAAGCAACGATATGCGGACATGGAGCTTGACACATCTTACCGATGTAGCTATTAAGCATTATTTAAAATCGCTTGAAGAAAAAGAAAAACTTCAAAAAACGCCATTAAAAAATTTTCAGGAGATATTAACTTATGGAGAAAATTCTGAAAATCTTCGACCAACGTTATACGACTTTTTAGCATTTAGAGCTGTTACCTTTTTTACCAATAAAGAATTAACCTTGTCGCGACCGATCGATGCATTTGAACTTGATGACAGCACCTATTTTACCAATGCCCAATCGTTTATACAACAAAAAATTAAATCAAACGACACGTTATCGCTCCAATTTTATGGAATAAAAATACTGCAAGATATATTAGCCTTTCATATCAACGATGCTCAACCCGATGCTTTTATTGATGCCGATTTAAACCGCCTCGATTTTGTGTACAAAAACACCATTCTCGAAAACAAAGACCAACTCTATATCAATGCACTGCAACAATTATTTGAAAACTATAAAACATTTCCATATTCCAATGCCATTGCATATCAGTTGTGCTTACAATGGTCGCTTATGTCGCAACAATACAATGCCTTCGACAGCAGCACTTATATGTTCAAAACCTATAAAACCAAAGCCTATCAATTTGCCCAAGAATGCATCAACCGACATCCCAAAGCTTTATACAGTCAACATCTAAAAAATTTTATGGAAGGATTGGAAAATCAAACTCTTATTTTTGAAGTAGAAGAAACGGCCATTCCCAATAAACCCTTTGCTATAAAATTAACTTATACCAACATTACAAAAGCATTTATTTCGGTTCGCTCCATTGATAAAAATAAATACCAAGAGCTTGTTTACAAAGAATATGGCGAGAAACTTATCAATACCCTGGTTCAGGAATCAAAAGAGGTGTATAAAAAAACAACGGTTTTCCCCGACGACAAAGACTTTAATACCCATAGCGTAGAAGAAATATTAAGCGGACTACCCCAAGGTTATTATGTTGTTATTGTTTCGGGCTCCGAAAATTTAATGGACAATAATGCTACTCGATGCTATCAGAAATTAGTGGTTACCAATTTGGCAATGATATCCAACCGCCAAGAAGATGGTTCTTACAAAATTGTTGTTACCAATCGCGAAAGTGGAAAACCTATTCCCAATACTCAGGTCATTTTGTACAAATATGTTTATGGTCAAACTAAAGATCATTATGTTAAAGGGAATACCTATATTACCGACAACAATGGTATGGTAACTGTTCTAACACCAGACGATCCCTTTAGAAAGAAAAACGACGGCAGTCTATATATCGAAATCAAAACCGACAACGAAAGTTTGATGTCCAATCAAAGCTTTTACTCCTATTACTACAATCAACGTGATGATATGGCTCGCCAACAAATTACACTCTTTACCGATAGAGCTATTTACCGCCCAGGGCAAACTGTCTATTTTAAAGGTATCGTAATTACAAGCAAAGGTAAAAGCAGAGAAATTGCCCCGAACTATCCTGTGAATATTTCGTTACGAGATGTTAACTATCAAGTGGTTGATGAAATACAAAAAATTTCTAATGATTTTGGCACTTTTAGCGGTTCATTTAAGATTCCTGAAGGTTTGCTTAATGGAATGTTTACTTTGCATACCAACGAAGGAAGCATTAATATTCGAGTAGAAGAATATAAACGACCCAAGTTCTTTGTTACTGTTGAACCCAACGAAACTGAATATGTATTGGGAGATTCGATTACTGTAAAAGCCAGTGTAAAAAGCTATGCTGGTGTTCCATTGCAAGGTATTCCCGTCAAGTTTCGTGTAATTCGTGTTCCACGTTGGAGGGGCTATTGGTATTGGTATCGTCCACAAACTCCACCCACAGAAATCGCTAGCGGAACCATTAAGACCAACGATAGTGGTTTTGTATTTATTACATTTAAAGCAATTCCTGATAATCATTATCCGATCAACGAATCGAGCTTTTACAATTACCAAGTAACCGTAGATGCCACTGATATCAATAACGAAACCCAATCCTCTTCGGTTACCGTATCGGCAGGTGCAGTTAGCTTGTTTTTCAATCTTGCAGTTAGCGATATAATGACTCATAAAGAGATTGAAAAAATATTATTTAAAGTTGAAAATTCAAATGGAATAAAAATTCAGGCTAATGGGAGCTATAAAATAACTAAACTTCAAGACCCTGTTACACTTAATCGAAATCGTTTGTGGACGGTACCCGATAAAAAACTTTATACACGCGAAGAATGGGAAAAAATATTCCCTCATAATGAATACGATAACCCTCTTACTATTTATCAATACAAAGAACTGCAAACGCTTTATAGTGGCACCTTCGACACAAAAACCGATACCGTTTTAGCTTTTCCATTGGCAAGCACTTGGCTTCCCGGAGCCTATGTAATTGAATTAACCGCCAAAGACAGCAAAGGCAAAGATGTTCATCATAAAGAATATTTTACCCTTTTTGCTCCCGAACAAGGCAAGCAAGTTCCACAGGCTGTGCCCTTATTTATTAAAGCCTCTAAGCAACAATACAAACCTGGCGAAACGGCTAATATAACTTTAGGTAGTGCTTTTGATGAAGCTCAGGTTTTAATGGGAATGTCATATTTTGATAGCCCCGAAACCTATCGTTGGATTACATTAAAAAATAAACAACAAACCGTAATTGAAATACCAATTGAAGAAAAACATCGCGGTAATGTATATTTATCTTTCCTTATGATTCAAAACAACCGCGTATATCAGCAAAATATTTCTATTTATGTACCATTCGACAACAAGGAACTTAAAATCACCACCGAGACTTTCCGTTCTAAAATATACCCAGGTCAAAAAGAAACTTGGAGATTAAAAATTACCGGACCACAAGGCGAAAAAGTAAATGCAGAATTACTGGCTTCGATGTACGATAAATCGTTAGATGCTTTTATCGGTCACAATTGGTCTTTTAATCCTTATCCATATTTCTATCAAAATATGTATTTTGCAGCAGACCAATTTTCGCTATTATCGGGGAATTGTTATCAAAGCTATAAAAACTATACCAATATTCCATCTATTACCTATCCTCAATTAGATTGGTTTGGTTTTTATTATTCTTATGGTTCTTACCGCAATGGTGGTCATAAAAGTGCACGCTATACAACTTCACGTTTAATGGATAGCCCTGGTAAAGCAGATACAAAAGAAGCTGAAGAAGTCGTAGATGCTATGTTGCCTGCAACAGCTAAATCCCTTTCAGAACAAACGGTTGCAACAGAAAAAGACAATAGCAAAAAACAAGAAGAAAAGGGCGGAATGATGTCAGATATAGAAAATAATACAACACTCCCAACAATTCGTAAAAACCTAAATGAAACAGCTTTCTTTTTACCAGATTTAAAAACAGATGTTGATGGAAATGTTGTTTTTTCGTTTGATGCACCCGAAGCACTAACTACCTGGAAATTTATGTCTTTTGCCGTTTCAAAAGATTTGAAATATGGATTCTATCAAAATGAGTGTATCACTCAAAAAGAAATGATGGTTACACCACAGTTACCACGATTTTTTAGAGAAGGTGATAGCTTACAAATATTCATAAAAGTTGATAATTTAAGCGATAACGAACAAAAAATAAAGGTTCGTCTGCATATCGAAAATGCTTTAGCCAACCAAAACAATCTTGTGCTAAAAGACGAAAAAGATATTGTGATAAAACCTAAACGCAGCGATGTGGTTTCGTTTACCTTTAATGTACCCTCTCATTTAGCTTTAGTAAAAGTTACATCGTTGGCACAGGGAGTCAACTTTAGCGATGGCGAAGAAGTAATGTTACCTGTATTGCCCAACAGAATGCTTGTTACCGAATCGTTGCCTTTTTATGTACGGGGTAAACAACAAAAACAAATTGATTTTAAACGCATAAAAGAAGCATCACAAAGCTCGACTTTAACCCATGAATCATTAACATTAGAATATACCGCTAACCCTATTTGGTATGCCGTTATGGCAATTCCATATTTACGTTCATTCCCTTACGAATGCAACGAACAGTTGTTTAATCGTTATTATGCCAATAAGCTTTCGCAATATATTGTAAATGCCATTCCTAACTTCAACAATGTTTTTAACGAATGGCTCAAAGACACCGTAAATAATCCGCTCAACTCACCGTTAAGCAAAAACCAAGAATTAAAATCGGTTGTTTTAGCCGAAACACCTTGGGTTGAAGAAAGCATGGACGAAACATCTCAACGACACGATATTGCTTTGTACTTCGACAAAAAAAGAATCAACAACGAATTGAGGCAAGCTGCATCAAAACTAATAAAGAATCAATATCCCAATGGTTCGTGGAGTTGGTTCCCCGGTATGCCCGAAAGTCGTTACATTACACAATACATCGTAGCTTCGAATGGACGTCTCGAAAAGTCGTATCAAATCGATTCTGATTTACAAAATGCTATGAGTAAGGCGATTGTTTACCTCGACCGACAAATAGAAAAGGACTATAACGAATTGAAACGATATACCCGAAAAGAAGATCTGGATAAGTATCATATCAGCTATTTTCAAGTTCATTATTTATATGCCCGAAGCTTTTATTTAAATAAGAATAAAGGCTTTTTGCAATCGGAAGCGTATCAATATTTCTATGGGCAGGCTAAGAAATACTGGATAAATATGTCGGAATACATGCAAGGAATGATTGCTTTAGCAATGAACAGAAGCAACGACATTGAAACGGCAAAAACTATTATCAAGTCATTGCAAGAACGCACGGTCGAAAGCGAAGAACAAGGAATGTATTGGAAGACCATCAGTCGTGGGTTATCGTGGTACGAATCGCCTATCGAAGCTCACTCGCTATTGATCGAAGCGTTTAATGAAATTTCAAAAGACTATAAAGTAGTTAATGAGCTTAAATTGTGGTTGTTACTCCAAAAGCAAACACAAAACTGGAAAACTACAACTGCCACTGCCGATGCTATTCACGCTTTACTATTTACAGGAACCACTGAAATGACTACTACTTTTGATGCAGAAATTATCTGGGGTAATAAGCCTGTAAAAATATCTAAGTCTAATGTTGAAGTAGCTACGGGTCATATCAAAGAAAAAATTGAACGAGATAAAATCAGCGACTCGTATGCTCAAATCAATGTTGAAAATAAAGGGAACGACATTTCGTGGGGTGCCATTCATTGGCAATATTTTGAAAACCTCGATAAAATTTCGGGTTACGAAAGCAATTATATGTCGCTAAAACGCGAATATTACCTCGAAAAAATAACGCCATCGGGAAAAGTTTTGGAACCCATCAATCCCGGAAGTACCCTAAAAATTGGCGATGTAGTTATTGTCCGTTTGGTTCTTGAATGCGACCGTAATTTAGAATATGTACACTTGAAAGATATGCGTCCCTCGTCGTTTGAGCCTATGCAAACTCTATCGGGATATTTTTATAAAGATGGCTTAGGATATTATGGCGAAACCAAAGATGCATCGTACAACTTTTTCTTTGATTATATGCCACGGGGCAAATATGTGTTGGAATATAGTTTACGCGTATCGCAGAAAGGCAAATTCTCGACAGGAATATCTACACTGCAATGTATGTATGCTCCCGAATTTAATGCCCACGCACAAGGCATGTTGATAAAAGTAAAGTAAAACAAGAATATTTTTTCGGGAAATACAAGAATTTCATTTTTTAAAGAAAAAAAAAATTATTGCGGATCAATAAAAATGGGTGGTGTATTTTTATATTTTATTCTCTATTTGACAAATATCGTTCAGCTTCGATAGCTGCCATACAACCTGAACCTGCTGCTGTAATGGCTTGTCTAAAAAGTTTATCTTGTACATCACCACAAGCAAATACACCTGCAACATTGGTTTGTGTACTACCTGGTTTTGTAATAATGTAACCAACTTCGTCGGTTTCGATATATGGTTTAAAAATTTCAGAATTTGGATGATGTCCGATTGCGACAAAGAATCCTGAAATATCTATTCTTTTTTCGTTACCATTTTTATCGGTAAGAATGACCCCATTAACGCCGTTATCATCTCCCACTATTTCTTTTGTTTGGTGTTCAAATAAAATTTCGATATTAGGAGTATTCATTGCTTTTTGTTGCATAGCTTTGGATGCTCTTAAATAATTTTTACGTACAATTAAATATACTTTGCGACAAATTCCAGCTAAATAGGTAGCTTCTTCGCAAGCTGTATCGCCACCACCAACTACTGCAACGTCTTGTCCGCGATAGAAAAATCCATCGCATGTGGCACATGCCGATACGCCTTGTCCTTTGAACTTTTCTTCGGAGGGTAGCCCTAGATATTTGGCAGTAGCTCCTGTCGCAATAATAACCGATTCTGCTTCGATTATTTTTTCGTCGTCGATCCAAACTTTATGAATGGGTCCGGTAAAATCTACTTTGGTTGCCATGCCAAACCGAATGTCGGCTCCGAAGCGTTGTGCTTGTTTTTTTATATCTTCCATTAAAACCGGACCGGTAACACCTTCGGGGTAGCCTGGAAAATTCTCAACTTCGGTAGTTGTTGTAAGCTGGCCACCAGGTTGTAATCCTTCGTATAAAACAGGCTTAAGATTTGCTCTAGCAGCATAAATAGCTGCTGTAAGCCCTGCAGGTCCGCTGCCAATAATTAAACATTTTACTTGTTCTTTGGGTAATTCTTTGTTTAAATTTGAATCGTTTTTTTCGTTTGAGTTAAATGTTGAAAATAATCCCATATAATAAAATTTTAATGTTTTTCGCTTAAATAACTATTTTGCAAAGTTATATGAAAATATCTAATATTTTACATATTTAGGAATTTTTAACGTGTCGATAAATACTCCATATCCTCCCCAAATGCCAATAGCACCTCCTTCAATGTTAGTTTTTAGCGATGTGGGTGTTGCAAATGGATTTCCATCGGTCATAAATTGTTGTTCTACTGAGTACCAAAAACGGTAATGTTGTACATCAATTTGGCAGAGTTTAACTACAACTGTTTGTCCGGTTCTGAAATACCAACGTGCAACCCCAGCTGAATCTAAACCTTGGTCGTCGTATAAATTATCTTCAAGGGGATTTCGTCCTCTAAATAGTTGATATTCTGCCTTTTGTCCGTTAAAATATCGGTCGTCTGCTACAGATGGATAGGGATGTAGAAATACGCTATCTTTTCCAATAATTTTTGTAAAAGCACGGTAATAATTTCCGAGGGTATCGGGGTCTTTTAAATATATCCAAATAAAACCTAAAGTATCTTTATTGACATCTGGTTTGAATTTTAAGCTATCGAATGCAACGGGATGAGGGATAGTAGTACGGGCGGTGTAGGTTTTGCCGTCAACCATAACGGTTAAATAGTATTGTTTGCCTGCTTGTCCTTTAATTTTTGTTCCTATATATTTAAGATAAGGAAAAGTGTAAGGGTCTAAGCTTAATTGCATGGTATCTGTTTCGATACCGTCTGATACGACAATGGTAGCATTTTTAACTATCATATTCATAATAATTTCAGAATCGACGGGGGCAAAGTAAGCAGCAGTTCGAGTAATAAAAGCCCATGCGTATTGCCCATCTTCAATGGCTGCTTCAATTACAATTTTATTTTCGGGGGTAGGCATATTTACTGTAATTTCTTTTTCACATGAAATGAATAGTAAGCTAATTAAAACAATGTTAACAAACTTTTTCATCTGTATTTTTATTAAATAAATGTTACATGGAATAAGCTTTTTGAACAAATAGAAATCAATATTAGTAACGAATAAATTCATTTTGTGTTGATGTAGATTTGTTCTCATGGCTATTGTATTGTTTTAAAAATTAAAATTGTAGGTAATCGATGGTAAAATTGAAAATAAAGATACTTGTTTGGCTTTAGTGGTAATAGAATAGTTTTCGAGATCGGTTTTAGTGTCGAAATAGATAAAGTAAGGGTTCATGCGGTTGTAAACATTATAAACCGAAAAGTTGAGCGACGATTTCCATTTTTTGTTTTTTTGGGGAAAGTTATAATTGACTGAAATATCGGCTCGATGATAAGGTGCTAATCGAAACGAATTACGTTCGCCATATTCGCTAACTATTCTTCCATCAATAAAATATCGTGATATGGGGAGTGTGGTTGCATCGCCGGTTGCATAAACAAATACTGCTCCGAAGTTCCATTTTTCGTTTAAATCGTAAGTTAAAACAACTGATAAATCGTGACGTCGGTCGTATTTGGCAGGGTATTCTTTACCATTGTTTATTTCTTCGAAAAGTCGTGTTGTTTTAGAAAGGGTATATCCTATCCATCCATTGAGTTTGCCGAATCGTCGTTTGACAAAAAATTCTGCGCCAAACGATTTTCCAGAGCCAAATGTAAAGTTATTATCGGGGTTATTTGCCATGTTATCGTCGCTCGTTAAACCTTCTTTGTAGTCAATTAAATTATCCATTGTTTTATAATACAACTCTACAGAGGTTTCGTAAGTGTCGTTTTTAAAGTTTTTAAAGAAACCAACAGCATATTGAACAGCAAATTGTGGTTTTATTTTATCGGTGCAAGGAATCCATGCGTCGGTTGGTAGTGTAGCTGACGACATGCTTGCTAATTGAATATATTGATAGTTTTGAGAATACGATGCTTTAATCGATGTACTTTTATTGATAGAATATCGGAATGAAATTCGTGGTTCTATGTTTTTATAGGTTGCAATATTTTCCATAGACGCATAAGTTAAAGTATCTCTTGCTTGTCGATTTTGATCTAACTCGTAGCGTGTAAAAGGACCTACATGTTGAAAAAGAGTAGGACGGATTCCGGCTGAGAGCTTTATTTTTTCGCTTATATCAAATTCGTCATTGATATAAATAGCTGCATCGTTGGCGTAATAATGAATAATTTTGCCTGTATCGAAGTGAGTGTTTCCAATACGGGCAGAGGCGCTTCCTGGTTCAAAGTCGTGAAAGGTATATTGAGTTCCGAATTTTATAGTATGTAAAACATTGGGCAAAAAGGTATAATCGAGCGATAGAGAGTAATCTTTAACTCCCGAGTACATTTTAAATTCAAAATCGTCTTGTTCGGCATCGAATATAAAATGATAATCGCTAAAAGTTGCGGTTAAATTTTGAAATAACTTTTGGTTAAAAACATGATTCCACCGGGTCGATAAAGTTGTGTTTCCCCAAGGGAATTTGACACCAAAACCATCTTGGCTGTTTTTAAACGAAAATACATCGCGTCCAAAATAGCCACTTAAAAATAGTCGATTGTTTTCTGAAAAACGATAATTTATTTTTGCATTTAAATCATAGAAATAGTAGCCACTTCCTTTCAATTTACCTTTAATAAAAGGTTTAGTTAGTATATCGATATAAGTTCTACGACCCGATATTAAAAAAGATGAGGTGTCTTTTTTAATAGGACCTTGTACAGTAGCTCTCGATGCAATAACACCAATACCGCCATCGATATGATAGGTTTGATTGTTGCCCTCTTTCATGCTAATGTCTAATACAGATGATAACCTACCTCCGTAATTAGCAGGTGCACCACCTTTAATAAGGTTTAAATCTTTAATCGCATCGGCATT
The DNA here is from genome assembly GCA_013314715.1 of Bacteroidales bacterium. NCBI lineage: Bacteria > Pseudomonadati > Bacteroidota > Bacteroidia > Bacteroidales > Bacteroidales bacterium. Next base: position 32,556 of record JABUFC010000020.1, read on the forward strand.
GAAAATAGAGAAAAAGCCAAATAAATGTCCGGCATTGTAAACAACGGCATTGTCGAGCAGAATTAAATTTTGATCGGGACCTCCTCCTCGAACGTAAAAGCCACTATTGCCTTCGCCCGATGATTGTACACCTGGTAATAATTGTATTGATTTTAACACATCTACTTCGCCCATAAACGAAGGTATTTCTTTTATGGTTTCGACTGGCAATTTATAGGTGCTCATTTCAACACTTTCGACGTTTTTATTAGTACGTTCACCGGTTACTACAATTTCTGATGCTTGAATAACAGTTGGATCGAGTGTGAAGTTTAATTTTTGATCTTTATCGAGGGTTATTTTTTTGGTAACATCGCTATAGCCAATATACGATACTTTTAATGTGTAAGTGCCTTTGGAGAGTGTTAGCGAAAAGAAGCCATAATTATTAGTAGAAGTGCCTTTTTTTAATTCTTCAACGAAAACATTTGCTGCAGGTAAATCTTCTCCCGATTTTTTATCGCGAACATAGCCACTTATTGTATATTTTTGTCCTATACTCCATATATTTAAGCCTACCAAAATTAATACAATGATGTATTTAAAATATATCATAAAATCAATTAATTAAATAAAAAGTTTGCTCAATTTTCATCTGCTCAAAGATAATTACATAAAAATATCTTGCAAATGTAAAAATGTTAAATTAACTTTGCACTGTAAAATTTTTAATATTCGGGGCGTGGCGCAGTTGGCTAGCGCACTTGCATGGGGTGCAAGGGGTCGGAAGTTCGAGTCTTCTCGCCCCGACAATATGAAAAGGGCTGTCTCAAATGTGAGTCAGTCTTTTTTTTTCAATGTTTTGAAAATTAGTTTATTGATTGTTTAAGTTGCACAATTTTGAATAAACTTCATTTAATTTATCAATTACGCATAAAAAAAATGTAACTTAGGTTTAACAGATAATATTAGTTTGTTTAAGAAACGATGTTTTATGTTTAAATTTATTTTGAATGGATATGCAGTGTTTTATATATTAAATATCGTATCTTTGCATTACTGAAAAAACTTTTATGTTGCCCATAAATGAGCTTTTGTTGCAGGAATTTAAAATTCCTTTACAAAATCCGATTTTAGTTTTTGCGCTTATACTGTTAATAATCTTGTTTTCTCCCATAATTCTTAAAAAACTAAATATACCTTCGCTCATTGGTTTAATTATTTCTGGTGTTATTATTGGACCTCATGGGCTCAATTTACTTGAAAAAAATTTTGCAGTTGATTTATTTTCAACTATCGGATTGTTATATATTATGTTTATTGCAGGCTTAGAGTTAGATTTGAATGAATTTATAGCCAATAGGAAAAAGAGTATAATTTTTGGTTTTCTTACTTTTGCTATACCTATTGGAATAGGCTTCCCAATTTGTTATTATTGGCTTGGTTATAATATAATTGCAAGTTTTTTAATTTCAAGCATGTTTGCAACTCAAACATTAGTGGCATACCCCATTGTGAGTAAGCTTGGTGTAGCAAAAAATGAAGCCGTAGCTATAACTATAGGTGGAACAATTTTTACCGATACGGCTGTTTTAATAAATTTGGCCATTATAAAAAATATTAACGCAGCTACTACTGACAATACCTTTTGGATTGCCTTAACCATCTCATTGATCATTTTTTTAATAATAATGTTTTTTATTATTCCGCGTATTACAAAGTGGTTTTTTCAGAAGTTAGAGAGTGAAAAATATTCGCATTACATATATGTATTATTTATTCTTTTTTTATCTGCATTTTTATCTCAATTATCGGGTTTAGAGCCTATTATTGGTGCTTTTGCGGCTGGAATAGCTATGAATTTGGTTATTCCGCACTCCAGTGCTCTTATGAACAGAATAGAATTTATTGGCAATTCTCTTTTTATTCCGTTTTTTTTAATTTCGGTAGGTATGATAATAGACGTCAGCGTCATTTTTCAAGGTCCTACAACTATATTGATATCGGCAATTCTTATTATTATTGCTTTATTTAGTAAATATCTTGCTGCATTATTCACTCAATTTATTTTTAAATATACAGCTACTCAACGACAACTTATTTTTGGTTTAAGTAGTGCTCATGCGGCTGCCATATTAGCTTTTATTTTGGTTGGTTATAAGGCTCATATTATTGACGATACCGTTTTTAATGGAACGATTATATTAATTTTGATTACTTGCATAGTCTCATCATTTGTTACCGAGAAAGCAGCCAAACAATTAGTTATTCAAGGTGATTCAAAAATACATAATTTAGGTTTAAATGTTTGGGAATATATTCTTATTCCAATTGTAAATTGGACGAATTTAGAAAAGATTTTACGTTTTGCTATTTTGCTAAAAGATAAAAAATCGCCGAACCCGATTTCTTTACTAACGATTGTTCCAAATGATTTAGAAGCAGAGGTAAATATTATCAAATCGAGAAAAAAATTGGAAGAATATTTAGAAACTGCTTCGTCGACAGAAACTCCAGTTAATATTATCGTAAGTATTGACCATAATGCTATAGCCGGCATACTACGAACATCAAAAGAAATTATGGCCAATATGCTCTTAATAGGTTGGCCAAAGAAAGCAGATATTTTTGATAAAATATTAGGCGATAATATAGAAAAACTTATTACTGAACTTGATAAAAATATTTTTTTAGCTCATTTCGAAAAACCTTTTACTAGTATAAAGCGGATTATACTTATTACTCCACCATTAGCGGAAAAAGAATATGGTTTTAATCTTTGGAGAACAAAAATTTTGAAAATTGCTAACGAACTAACTGTTTCTATTGTTCATTTTGGCGATATAAAAACCTATGATGCGATTTCTGATGAATATAAAAAGAAAAATAGTTCATTACCAATTACATTTATTCCTTTTAATGAATGGGAAGATTTTTTAATACTTTCAAAATATATCAAAAATAATGATTTAATAGTATTAGTGTCGGCAAGAAAAAGAAGTGTTTCTTATATTAACGAATTAGAAAATATTCCTGTTAAAATGGATAAATATTTTAATGAAAACAACAAGATAGTTGTTTTTCCACAACAATCGTCGAATAATTATTTAAATTTAAGTTACGAAAATATTCCAACAGGAATGAAAACTGTACGGCTTGTGGGGAAAGGAATTAGTTATATTTTTAAAAAGCAAAAATAAGTATCAATTGGAAATAATTTTTAAAATTTTATTTACATGGTTCCATGCCTTTTCTTTGTTAGGAGCTTCGGCATAAAGGCGAATAATGGGTTCGGTATTTGAAGGTCGAATGTGTACCCAACCATCGGCAAAATCTAAGCGAAGACCGTCAATGGTTGATTTTGATTGATAGGGAATAGTGGTTTCGATTTTTTCTTTGATGATGTTGAAATTAAAACCGGGTTGAAGGTTTATTTTATGTTTAACCATATAATATTGTGGATATGTAGCTTTTAATTGCGACATTGAAAGTCCTTTTTTTGTGAAATAGCTTAAAAACAAGGCGACACCGACTAAAGCGTCGCGGCCATAATGTAAGTCAGGGTAAATGACGCCACCGTTTCCTTCGCCTCCAATTACTGCATTTTTTTCTTTCATCATTTGAACGACATTTACTTCGCCAACAGCCGAATGAAAGCATTGACTGTTGAATTTAGCACTAATATCATCTAATGCACGCGAAGAACTGAGGTTAGAAACAGTGTTGCCTTGGGTGTGAGATAAAACATAATCGGCAACAGCAACTAAGGTATATTCTTCGCCGAACATGGTACCATCTTCGCAAATAAAAGCAAGTCGATCTACATCGGGATCAACCACAATGCCAAGATGTGCATGGTTTTCTACTACTGTCTGTTTTATTTGACTTAAATGTTCATCGAGCGGTTCAGGATTATGAGCAAATTGTCCATTGATTTCGCTGTTTAGTAAAATTATATCGTTAACGCCGAGTTGCTTGAGTAAAGCAGGGATAGCCATTGCACCCACAGAATTAATGGCATCGACTACTACTTTTAGGTTGGCTGATTTTATTTCTGTAGGCGTAACAAGAGGAAGTGCAAGTATTTTTTGAATATGATAATCGAGATAATCTTTAGTAATTATTTGACCAAGTTGATGTATTTTGGCAAATTCAAACGATAAATTGTTGCTAAGTTCAAGTACCGAGGCTCCGTCAGCAGCACTCAAAAATTCTCCACGATGGTTGAGTAGTTTTAGCGCATTCCATTGTGCAGGGTTATGGCTTGCTGTAACAATTATGCCTCCATCGGCATGTTCGCCCATGACGGCCATTTCGGTGGTAGGTGTAGTGGCTAAACCGATATCAATAACATTTGCACCACAAGCAACCAGCGTGTTAATAATGAGATTTTTTATCATCTCGCCTGATATGCGAGCATCGCGTCCTACTACTACAATAATATTTTCTTTATTAACATGTTGTTTGCACCATGCTGCATACGATGCTGTAAAAAGAACTACATCGAGGGGTGTGAGGTTTTCGTTGATTTTGCCTCCAATGGTACCTCTAATACCCGAAATAGATTTTATTAAAGTCATATTTATTTTATAGTTTCAGGAGTTAATGGTCGTCTAGTTCTTAAATAGATTACGTCACCGAGCTTTACTTCTTCGTCAGACATGAGATTGTTTCGATAACGCAGTTTTTTTAGCTTTACTGCATAATATTGCGAAATACTATAAAGTGTTTCGCCAGGTTTTACGATATGTTTTTCTTTACCGACTTCTGCTTTGTTGCGTTTGGGTTGAATGTAAAGTACCTGTCCAACATGTAAAGTGCTATCTTTCGTTAAATCGTTATATTTATATAATTGTTTTTCCCACATATCGAATTCTTTGGCAATTCCTTCGAAGCTATCATTGTTTTTGACAATAATGTATAGCACGTCGTTATTTTTCTTGACTTCGTGTTTATTAAGCTGAATATTCCAGTCGTCAGAAGCTGTTTTGCCTTGAGAAGCAGTTTGATTATTGTTGTGCGCATTAAGTTTTATGTCTTCGTCGTATTGGAACAACTGAAAATCTTCGATAATCTTTATGAGCAAGTCGGCATATTGTGGGTTGGTTGCGTAACCGGCATCTTTGAGCCCTTTTGCCCATCCTTTATAATCTCGTGTGTCGAGTTGAAATAAACCTGCATATCGCTTGGTTGTGGTTAAATATGAAGAATGATCATCGAAGCTTTCTTTTACTGAGTTGTATTTGCGAAAGCAATCGTTGGGATTATCATCGTCTTTATAAACTTTTTCGCCGTTCCAATTCATACCACATTTAATGCCAAAATGATTGTTGGCTTCTTTTGCTAGCCAACTATTGCCGTCGTCGCTTTCGAGGCATGCCTGAGCAAGTGTTATACTAGCCGGAATGCCCGTTTTCCGCATTTCGTCGATAGCAGCTTGTTTATATTTTTCAATGTATTCAAGGCGTGTTGTTCGTTTATTTTGGTTGTAAACAAATAATGATAGTGTTATAAATACAAGTGTAACTAACGTCTTCATATAAATATTTTTTTGCCTTCAAATTTACATGAAAAATTTTAGGTTTTATATAGAATTAGTAAAAGAAATGAAACAATTGGGGCTTTTGCATTAAGTTGTAGAAGTAACGCTATGATTTAACGAATCCATAAATTTTAATATGAGGTAGTAAAAATATTAAATTCAAATTTTTAAGTTTATAGAAATTTCATTTTTTCTATCTTTCAATTATTTCATAAAAATGATTAGGTTTGCAGAAAAAAATATGACACAAATAGATAAAATAACCAGTATTTTACCAGATGTTCATTTGGTATTCCTAATGAACGAACATAGTGAAATAGAACAAGTTTCGTTGACAAAAACCGAACAAACTTATTTTCAGCAACAAATTAAATCTAAACAAAGGTCAATTAATATCAACGCCTTTTATCGATGGATGTTCTTTAGGGTTATTGAGTCTGATATCGAAAAAAATGAAATTAAAGAAAAAATACGTCGAGAAGCAGCTTCTTTGCTTAATATTCTTAAAGAACAAAGAATTAGTACGATTCAACTCATTAATGTTACAAATAATGCTCAGCACACACTTGCATTCATCGAAGGGCTTCTACTTGGACAATATTCTTTTACAAAATATCTTACCCAGAAACAGGAATCGGCTTGGATGCTCCAAAAAATTATGGTTTACGATGAAAATATTGAATGGGGAAGCATAAACGAGCTAAAAAATATTTCCGAGGCTGTTTATTTTTCTCGTGACTTGATAAACGAACCTCCTAACACTTTAAACACTATATATTTAGCCGAACAAGCAAAAAAAATGGCAAACGAAAACGGCATCGAAATAAAAGTTTTCGATAAAAAAGAAATTGAAGCCATGGGTATGGGAGGATTACTTGCTGTAAATCGTGGTAGTGTCGATCCTCCTATTTTTATGCATTTAACGTATAAGCCTCAGAATGCTAGAAATACTCAGCCTTTTGTTTTTGTGGGTAAAGGAATTACTTTCGATTCGGGAGGCTTAAATCTTAAGCCTGGCGATAGTATGGATGGTATGAAAAGCGATATGAGTGGAGCTGCTGCTGTATTAGGTTGTTTAATGGCATTAGCCAAAAACCAAGTTCCGGTTTATGTTATAGGTTTAATTCCTTCGACCGATAATCGTCCGGGGTTTAATGCTTTTGCACCAGGCGATATTATTCGCATGATGGATGGTAGTACGGTTGAAATGCTTAATTCCGATGCCGAAGGTAGAATGATACTTGCCGATGCGCTTCACTTTGCCAAGCAATTTGAGCCCAAATTAGTTGTCGATATAGCTACGCTTACTGGTTCAGCCAGCGCTGCTGTTGGAAGAAATGCGACGGTTGCATTTGCTAAAACTAATGAAAAAACTTATGAAATACTAGAACAATCGGCATTTAATACATGGGAACGTATAGTTCGATTTCCATTATGGGACGATTATGCTGAGATGTTAAAATCTGAAATTGCCGATTGCAAAAATATTGGTAATCGCCATGCTGGAGCTATAACAGCAGCTAAGTTTTTAGAACGCTTTACTCAATATCCATGGATACATTTAGATATTGCAGGTCCCGCATTTCTCGATAAAAAAGATAGTTATCGTGGAGTAGGAGGCACTGCGGTTGGTGTACGGCTTGTTTATGACTTTTTTAAGAAAATGATGAGTGAATCATTTTAAAATCGAGGTGACGTTTTTCGAGGTTGATTTTTAGTACTTCGATAGTAACAGTATCGCCCATGCGGTAGCGTTTTTTATATTTTCTACCGTACACTTCCATTCGTTCTTCGTCGTAGATATAAAAGTCGTCATCCATGTCGCGGAGGGCAATCATGCCTTCTGCTTTAGTTTCGGGTAATTGAACAAAAATTCCCCATTCTGTCATGCCTGAAATAAATCCTTTGAATCGTTGACCTATTTTATCAGACATGTATTCAATTTGTTTATATTTAATAGAAGCACGTTCTGCATCGGCGGCTAATTGTTCCATTTCTGACGAATGTTTACATTTAACTTCTAATTGTTCGGCATGTACCGATTTTTCTTTATTCAAATATCGTTCGAGTAGCCGATGAACCATAAGGTCGGGATAACGTCGAATAGGCGATGTAAAATGTGTATAATAATCGAAAGCTAAGCCATAGTGTCCAATGTTTTTAGAAGAGTAAACAGCTTTAGCCATTGCTCGAATGGCCATGTTTTCAAGAATATCGCGTTCGGGTTTAAGTCTAATTTGTTCGAGCATTTGATTTACCGAGTTTGAAATTTGCTGTTGTGAGCGGGTTTTAATTTCAAAGCCCCATTGTTTAGCAAAAATACTAAATTGACGAAGTTTTTCGGGATTGGGTTTATCGTGGATTCGGTAAACAAAAGCTTTGGCACTTTCTTGACCTTTGCGTTTTCCGACATATTCAGCTACCTTCCGATTGGCAAGGAGCATAAATTCTTCGATTAGTTTATTCGAATCTTTTGTTTCTTTAAAATAAACACCAATGGGTTTCCCTTTTTCGTCGAGCTTAAATTTTACTTCTATTTTGTCGAAAGCCATTGCACCTTTTTTCATACGTTGTTGGCGTAAGATTTTGGCAAAGCGATCGAGGGTTAATAATTCTGTAGCAAATTCGCCTTCTTGTTTTTCGATTATTTCTTGTGCTTCGTCATAATTAAATCGGCGATTGCTTTTAATAATTGTTTTACCGAACCATTCGTCTTTGATGTTCATTTCGTCGTCAACTATAAAAACAGCCGAAAAGCAGAGTTTTTCTTCGTTAGGGCGTAATGAGCAAACTTTATTAGAGAGTTTTTCGGGTAACATGGGGACCACTCTATCGACCAAGTAAATAGATGTAGCACGCTTGTATGCTTCTAAATCAAGAACTGAGCCTTCCTGAACATAATAACTGACGTCGGCGATATGGACTCCTATTTCCCAAAGATTATTTTCTACTTTTTGTATTGAGAGAGCGTCGTCAAAATCTTTGGCATCGGCAGGGTCGATGGTAAAAGTGAGTATATTTCTGAAATCGCGACGTTTTTTATATTCTTCAGCTGGAATTTCGTCTGGAATTTGTTCGGCAGCTTTTTCTACTTCTTCGTTAAATCGAATGGGTAAATTGAATTCGGCTAAAATAGCATGCATTTCGGTTTGATGTTCGCCAGCTTTACCTAATATTTCAACAACTTCGCCTAATGGATTTTTGCTTCGTTCTGCCCATTCTACTATTTTAACAATTACCTTTTGACCATTTTTAGCTCCGTGCAAGTTTTCGAGTGGTATAAAAATATCGTAAGGATAAATTTTGGCATCAGTAACTAAAAATGCAAAAGAATGTGATATTTCAATGGTTCCAACGATGGTACGTTGCGAACGTTCGATTATTTCAACTACTACTCCTTCTAAAAAGTCCGATTTTTTTTGAGCAAAAAGGCGAAGCTTAACTTTATCGCCCGGTAGAGCTTTGTTTAAATAACGTGGGTAAATAGTAATTTCTTTGCCTGTATTTTCGTCAATAACAGTTCCAATGCCATGTGGGTTAATTTGCATAATGCCAATTACGGTTCCTGTTTCAGATTTTAAGCGATATTTGCCACGTTGAGCCTCTTCAAGAAAATCCTGACGAGCGAGCTCTTCTAATGCGTGTAATATTTCGTGTTTTTCGACAACATTTGTTATTTGAAGCTGTTTGCTAACTTGCTTGTAATTTAAACTACGTCCAGGGTTGTTAATAAAGAATCCTTTAACTATATTTATGATATTAGAATTCTGTCGTTTTTTTGATGCCATTGATATGATTATTAATTTAACAAAGATAACTGTTTTAAGTAACAGAAAGAAATGTTTATTCCGCTAAATAAGGGATATTAACTTTTATTTAATATAAAGTTGAAATAGGAATAATTTGCTGTTTTTTTGTTGATTAGTTGATTTTATTGGGTAATTCTTTTATAACATCATCAATTTTATCGTCAAAACGTAAATCTTGTATTTGCCAATGGTCGGTTGCGAAGTATAGAGTAAAAACAATTTTAATAGGTTGTCGGTCAAAAACCATCAAATATCCCATATGTACCAATGTATTGTTGACCTCTTTGTGCATGTATTTTTCGTAACGATAAAAATTGCCGATAATGGGCAAAGCCTTATCGAACTTAGCTTTTAAACTGGTAACGATTTCAGGATTCTGTTTTAAGTATTTATTTGTAGCAAAGACATATTCTAAACTGCGTTCTACTCCTTTGGTTTTAAAATAAATAAAAAACGAATCTGCTACTTCGTCTGGTGTTTTTTGAGCTAGTACCGATTGAATAATCAATATTACGAATAGTGTTAAAATAATGGTTCTCATATTTATGGTTTTTGTGATTCTATGGAAGCTATGTTATTTTTTAAATCGTTTGTCATCCAAGTTTTGAGTTTTCCAGAATCTTCAGAATAAATCAAAAATGCACTAAGTTTATTTTCTAAAATAAATTGTTTGCCTTTTTCTAATCCCATAACCATGATAGCAGTCGCTAAGGCGTCGGCATCGGTGCAAGACTTAGATAGGATTGTTGCACTTAATAAGTGATGATGCGTTGGGTATCCTGTATGAGGGTTAATGGTATGAGAGTACTTGGTACCATTTAATTCAACAAATTTGCGATAACTACCACTTGTAGCTAATGATATGTCGGTTATGGATAAAATTGTTTGTAATTCGCGATTGGTTTCATCGCTATTTTCAATGGGTTTATCAACGCCAACTTTCCACTTTTCGCCATTGGGGTTAACGCCCTTTACTTTAACCTCGCCACCTACTTCAACCATATAATTTTTAATTTTTTTTGATTCTAGAAGCATGGCTAATTTATCGACGGTATAACCTTGGGCAATAGCATTAACATCGAACTGAATTTGTGGGTAGTCTTTGATGATTTTGTTTTCTTTTAAATGAACTTTGTGCATACCTACATATTGCAGTAGGCTATCAATAGTTTGGCTATTTTTTATCATGGTATCTTTGGGTAAAAATCCCCAATATCGAACCAAAGGGGCAACGGTAATATCGAAAGCTCCATCGGTTTGTTGATATATTTTATATGAATTTCTGAATATTTCAATAAAATATCGGTCGGGTTCAACGGTAGAATCATTTCTATTGATACGGCTAATTATAGATGATGAGTCGTAAATAGAAAGCGAAGCCGAAATAGCATTTAATAATTTATAAATTTCTTGAACAGGAATGCTATCGGGGTTAGGTTGGTATTTTATATGAAAACTTCCGCCTTGTGTAAAGCCCTCGATAAAAATATACTCTTTATTGGGCTGTTTACAACCAATAATAATGAATGTTAAACCAAAAATACAAAACGTTATGAGTTTGCGCATAAATATGTTAAAATAAGCTATCAATGAGTTGATCGTTGGTAAAATTAGGTAAAGTAACTTTTAAAAGGGGTTCTTTTTCCATTGCACGTTTTATAGCAAAAATAGCTCCTTTATTACGAGCCCAGTTTCTGCGTGCAATACCGTTGTTAACATCCCAGTGAAGCATCATTTTTAAACGGCGGTCGGCATCGGGTGTACCATCGAGCACCATTCCAAATCCGCCATTTATTACTTCACCCCATCCAACGCCACCTCCGTTGTGAATAGAAACCCAGGTAGCTCCACGGAATGAGTCGCCAATAACATTTTGAATAGCCATATCAGCGGTGAACGAAGAACCATCGTATATGTTCGATGTTTCGCGGAATGGAGAATCCGTACCAGAAACATCGTGATGATCGCGACCTAAAACAATAGGAGCTGAAATTATACCGTTTTTAATTGCTTCGTTAAATGCTTTAGCTATTTCGATGCGTCCATCGGCATCGGCATATAAAATGCGGGCTTGACTACCTACCACTAATTTGTTTTTCTTCGCTTCGCGTATCCATTTAAGGTTATCGAGCATTTGTTGTTTAATTTCTTGTGGGGCAGTTTTAGCAAGTTTTTCGATGACGTCGCCCGCTATTTGGTCTGATTTATCTAAGTCGTCGGGATTGCCCGATGTACATACCCAGCGGAATGGTCCAAATCCGTAATCGAAGCACATAGGTCCCATAATATCTTGAACATAAGAAGGATATTTAAACAAACCATCGCTTTTTAAAATATCGGCACCGGCTCTGCTGGCTTCGAGCAAAAATGCGTTACCATAATCGAAGAAATACATGCCTCGTTGACTGAGTGTATTGATGGCTGCCACATGCCTACGCAGCGACGCATATACCATTTCTTTGAATTGTTCGGGTTCTTTTGCCATCATTTCGTTCGATTCTTCGAACGATAAGCCTACAGGATAATAGCCTCCTGCAAAAGGATTATGTAATGAAGTTTGGTCGCTACCTAGTTCAACATCAATATTTTCGTTAACCAAACGTTCCCACAAATCAACAATGTTGCCATGGTAAGCAATCGAAATAGCTTCTTTATTTTTTTTAGCTTTTACAATTCGAGGGATTAAGTTATCTAAATTGTCGTAAACTTCATCGACCCATCCTTGAGTGTAGCGGGTTTCAATTGCTTTTGGATTTACTTCTGCAATTACTCCAACAGCGCCTGCAATAACAGCCGCTTTGGGTTGAGCTCCCGACATGCCACCTAAACCACTAGAAACAAAAAGTTTACCCGATAAATTTTCGCCATGTTTGCTTATAATTCTACCTGCATTTAATATGGTAATGGTGGTGCCATGAACAATACCTTGAGGACCTATATACATATACGAACCTGCTGTCATTTGTCCGTATTGAGTTACACCAAGTGCATTGAATTTTTCGTAATCGTCTTTTGAAGAATAATTTGGAATCATCATGCCATTTGTAACCACTACACGGGGAGCGTCTTTGTGTGATGGAAACAATCCCATAGGATGTCCCGAATACATTACTAATGTTTGTTCGTCGGTCATCTCGCTTAAATATTTCATGGTAAGCAGATATTGTGCCCAGTTCTGAAAAACAGCTCCATTGCCACCATAGGTAATAAGCTCATGTGGATGTTGCGCTACGCGTTTATCGAGATTATTCTGAATCATGAGCATGATGGCTGCAGCTTGTTTTGAATTGTGAGGATATTCGTCGATAGGGCGTGCATACATTTCGTAATCGGGTCGAAAACGATACATATAAATTCGCCCATAGGTGTTCAATTCATTTAGAAATTCGGGGGCTAAAATGGCATGAAATTTTTCAGGAAAATATCGAAGAGCATTTCGAAGGGCTAATTTTTTTTCATCTTTAGTTAAAATATCTTTACGTTTAGGAGCGTGATTGATGCTAGGATCGTAGGGTTTTGGTTCTGGTAGGTTGTCTGGTATTCCTTGACGAATAAGTCTTTTAAATTCTTCTTTTGAAATCATAATTTCTTCAATTTTGGGTGTAAAGATATAAAAAACAAATATTGTTTTTGAAGATATTTTGTCAATATTCAAAAACTTCTTTAGTAAGTTTTAAATAAATGTTTTTTAAAAAGAAAATAAAGCTTAAGATAATGACAAATCCTAAAATAATACCTCCGATGGTGAGCGAATATTTTAAGCTAAGTTTGTCTGATAAATAGCCTAATATGGGTCCTACAACTGAGAAAACAATACGAATAAAAAAGTTGCGAATTGAAAGTACTGTAGCCCGAATATTAGATGGCGTAAATTGATTTATGTTATTTTTTAAAATAGGTGTGGCTATTCCACGGGCGATATAAAAAATAAACAATAAAATTATTCCTGACCAAAAAGGTAACCAGCCTAAAGCTAAAAATCCGATAATGATAATAAAATTAAAAAATAAATGTACCTTTTTTTCACCAAAAGTATGTTGTATTTTATATGAGAATAACGATGCTATGCCAACAGTTAGATTCAGTAACGTCCACAAAATACCAAAATAAGCAGCAGGAACAGTATTCATAATAAACCAAGGCTGGACAAACCAAGCCATAGTTAATGTTGATACTCCTATAAACGAAGAATAAAGGATATTCCAAAATAAGACTTGTGTTTTAATAGAGTATTTAACAACATTAAATATTTGTTTCCATCCTAATGCAATTCGGATATTACTACAATGAGGTTCTTTTAATAAAATAGCAGCAGGTATTGCTATTGCAGAAATTATTACTTGACCGTAATACGGATATCGAAGGCTATATATAGCCAGCAAACCTCCGATTATTCCAGCTATAGCTTCGGCAAAATTGCCTATAGAAATAATACGCCCTTCGAGCTTTAGGTATGCTTTTTCATTCTGGTCATCTCTTAAGCTGTCGTAAAGCATTGCAGAATCGGCTCCGGATATCATGCTTTGTCCAATACCAAGAGTTATTTCAGCAAAAACAAAACTCCAAAAACCTTCTGTAAAGGAATAAATAATGTAACCTAATAAGCCGAGCCATGCACCAATGAGGATGGTTTTTTTTCGGCCAATCACATCGGCAATGTAACCAGAAGGTATTTCAAAAACAACAATCGATATAGAATAAATACTTTGAAGAATAAATATTTCGTGCATACTAAGATGGTTGCTTTGATAAAATAGAACGATTATGGGCATTACGAGCATGAACCAATGGGATACCTTAATCAGAGAAAGTAAATAAAAGTTTCGGCTCGAAATATTCATGCTAAATTAGTTATTTAGATATAACTTTTTAAACAATATAATTTTAGTAGATAAAACAATTGCTTTTAAATTTGAAAAGTTGTAATAGCTTTTGGCTGCAAAAGTAAAAATATTTTGTAGAGACTAAAAAAAGAAAAAATTATTATCGGAGGTTCAATGATTTAAATCCAACCAAAAGTGTCATTGTCAGGAATATTATTTTTAACCAAAGCACCGGCCGAAATAATAGCATTTTTGCCAATATGCAAATGGGGTAATACAATGGCACCTACTGCAATATAGGCATAATCGTCAATGATACAGGGACCTACTATATTGGCTCCGGGACCTACATTTACGAATTTGCCTAGTTTTACAGCATGTCCAATGGTGCAGTTGATATGAATAGCACAACCGTCGCCAAGTTCGGTACTGTGTGAGATACCAGCTCCCGGCTCAATAATACAACCGTTGAAGGGTTTAAGAAAAGTGAATAAATGAGCATGGTTTGAAATAACGTTGGTAGGAGTTCCTCCCCAGTGAAGCATTTTTTTGTACATGCGTTCGCGTAAACGAGGATGACCAATGGCTACCACAAAATCGTTGTTTTGCTTCAACTCGTTTTTTATGCGTTCTTCGTCGGTAATAACGGGGAATTGATTAAAAAGCAGTCCTTCTTTTGACTTGTCGGTATCAAAGAAAACAATCTTGCCCGCATATTGATTAGCTAAAAGAATGGATAAAACCTCTAAACCTAAATTAGCTGCACCTACAATAATCATACATAAAACGATTTTATGGTTTGGCAAATATAATGTATTTCTTCGTTAGTTAGCTGTGGATAAAGAGGCAATGTGAGTTCTTTTTGCTTTATCAAATGGGCATGTTTTATATTTTCTGCTTTATAAGGTTTATCTTTAATAAGTTCGTATTCAAATAAAAGTCGGTCATAATGAATGTTGGTTTGAATACCTTTTTCGGTTAGATATTTTTTCAATTCGTTTCGTCTTTCAGCAAATATGGCAAACTTATGATAATTGGAAACAACCGATAATGGATATTGAGGTAATGTAATGGACGAAACTTCGGATAATTTTTCTTGATAAAGATGAGCTATTTGAGTTCGTTTTTCAATTATTTTATCGATTTGAGCCATTTGCCAACGTAGTAATGCAGCTTGTGATGACGAAATGCGGCTATTATATCCGGCTTCGACAAAATTGTTTTTTTCTTTGCCATGATAATGCATGCGTTTTATTTGTTGATAAAGCCATTCGTCATCGGTAAGGATGGCTCCACCGGTGCCAAAAGCCTGAACAATTTTAGAAGGGTCAAAGCTGAAACAACTTAGTTCACCCAAAGTTCCTGCTTTGCGTTGTTGATAAGCAGCACCTAAAGCCTGTGCAGCATCTTCGATAATAGGAATGTGATGTTTTTTCGAAATCGCTTCTAACGAATCAAACTGATTTACACTTCCAAAAAGTTGAACCACAACAATAGCTCTTGTTTTTGATGTTATTTTTTGTTCAATTTCTTCAACAAAGAGACTTAGGTTATTGGGATGGATGTCGACAAAAACCGGTATGGCTTCACAATGTAAAATAGGACTCAACGAAGCGATAAACGAAAATGCTGGCACAATAACTTCGTCGCCTTTTTTTATGCCTAAAGCCTTTAGAGAAAAAAACAAAGCATCGGTACAACTCGAAACGGCAATTGCATATTTTCTTCCAATATATTGTGCTAATTCTTGCTCAAATTGTTTTACTTCGTCTGAGTCGAGAAAATAACCTTTTGCATAAGCCCTATCGGTTAAATTTAAAATAATTTCTTTATGTTCTTGATAAAAACGTTCTAAACCGTAAAACGAAATAGGTAAGTTCATAATTTAAACGGTTTCAATTTGTTTAATGAAATCGATATACTTAGCAATCCCTTTTTCGAGTGAGTATTGAGGCGAATAACCTAATAATGTTCGAGCTTTGTGAATATTTAATGCTCCTCTATTCGGTCTATAAGGTTTACACTCGTTATTTTGAATGGTTATGTTTGGAAAGTATTGTTTTACAATATGGGCCAAATCGGCAATTTTTCGTCCTTCGCCATAGGTTATATTAAAGATTTCGTTATTTGCTTTTGCTGAAATGAGTGCGAGCCAGATTCCTTCGATTAAATCGTCGATATAGGTAAAATCGAGTTGGTGCTGTCCTCCATTATCCAGGGTAAGGCTTTCACCCTTTATGGCTTTTTTAATAAATATCTCGGTTACTCTTAGATTTGCATCGGTAGGACCATATACTGCCGAAGGTCTGATAATGGTAAATGGGATTTGATAGCGATACGCATATTGTTGAATTAAAAGCTCATTGGCGGCTTTAAATGCTCCGTAGGTATCAATGGGCTTACATGCTTGATTTTCGGTAGCAGGAATAATATCCCCTTTTTCGTCTCGTTCAAAATTTCCATAAACCATGGATGAGCTAATGTAAACATAACGAAGTATATTTTTATTGAAGCTTTTTAATACTTCTAAAAGATTAAAATTCGAATCGAAAATATCTTTTTTGGCATGTTGAGGATTAAGGTCTGCCAAAAGAGCGATGGGCATAGAGGCCAGGTTTATAATCCATTCAGGGTTGGTTTGATGAATGATTTGTTTTAAATTGGCAGTATGGATGTCTTCAATAATAAAGGAAACGCTCATCTTTTCTAATTCGTTTTTCCGATATTGAATGTAAAAATTCCATGTGTCAAAATTATTTGGAAGATAGTTGATCATAGCATCAACCACAACTACGTCATGTCCTTGGTTTTTTAATTTTTTTGCGAGATGGTAGCCCATAAAGCCTAAGCCACCCATTACCAATGCTTTCATTTTTCCATTATTTTATCAAAGGTAGTTATTTTCGATAAAAACAAAAAAAGCTGTCAAAAATTGACAGCTTTCTTTGTAAAGGGATGTAAGTTATTATTCAACAACTAATTTCTTTTGAATGGTTTTTCCGTCTGTAGTTACTTTTACAGTATATAAGCCGGTAGCAAAGCCATTAAGCGAAATGGTTTCGATATTCTTTTTAACAGAAGCGTTGTAAACTACTTTTCCGTCAGCAGCTACAATTTCAATTTTTGCGTTGTTCAACGATCCCAAATTAACCACAGTGTAGTTATGAGCAGGGTTCGGGCTTACAGAAATCATTGAAGCAAACTGATTTTGTGCAATAGCCGTTGGAATTACATGGATGGAGTTCGACATAGCCGAGCAACCATTGGCATCGGTTACAACTACATAATAATCATCTTCTGTAGTTACAACATAAGATGTATCAGTTGCTCCTGCAATGGGACCTTGTGAATTGTGCCACTGGTTACCACTATTGGACGAAGAGTATAATGTGTCTGCATTTTGAGTAATGGTAACTGTAGGAGTAGCAAAAATGGTTAGCATAGCTGTGGCAGCGTCGCTAGCACAAGTTCCATTCAAGGCAACAACATAGTAAGTATAAGTGCCTGGATTGGTTTCTTGGCTTTGGAAGGTGTTTCCGTTTCCAATAGGAATAGTGAGACCAGCATCGGCATACCATACAAAATCGTTATAGTTTGAACTTGCCACAAAAGCATCAACGGTTTCGCCAAAGCAAGCAGTAACGGGAGCAACAGTTGGAATAGTTGGAATTTCGATAGGAGCAGGAGTTGCGGTGGCAGCATCGCTGGTGCAAGCACCATCGGTATAGGTTACTGTAATGGGGTTGTTGGTTGTAACTGTAATGGTATCAGTTGTTTCATTGGTGCTCCATAATAATGTTCCTGTATAATTGGAAGCAATGAGTTCTGATACGCCACATAGATTGTTAACTGTAACTATTGGAGCAGGAAGATTATTTACCGTAACTGTTACAGACGCTGTGTTGGTACAGTTATTAGATGAGGTTACTACAACGTTGTATTCGGTTGTTGCTGTAGGAGCGTCGGTTGGGTTATATATGTTTGAGCTAAAGCCTAGTGGGGTTGATGTCCAGGTTAAAGTATTAGCATGGTACAAGTTAATACCGGCATTATCAATAGCCCAATAATAACCAAAAGACTGATCGTAAACAAAACGAATTTGTAAGTTAGGATTGTTTAAATAAGAATTATTTAAAGGAAGAACTACGTGTGCAAAGTTTGTAAAATTGCCTTGATCTGATGTCCATGTTTGGAGTGTTGTCCATTGTGTACCATCAAATATTTCAACCTTAGCTGTACCATTTGTATAATGTCTATAAAAATGATCCATCATAATAGTAACAGAATCAACACCAACAGAACTGAAAGGCATAGAAATTAATTCGGTATGAGTAGTTCCACCACTTCCTTGAGCATCGGAGTTAGACATTATAAATTGACTATTGTCAGGGCTATGGAAAGTATTTGAACTATAAACATAACCATCGGGTCTTAACGTCCAAGCAGCAGCAGCAGGATTACCGCCAGTAGAAGTATTAACTGTAGTCATGCTGTGAGTTGTACCATTATAGTTTTCTAATAATATTTCAGGTGAATATAAGTCACCAGCAGTTAGTTGCACCGTTTGTCCACAGGTGATGGTTGCATTATCAACAGTGGCTGTGGCAACAGGTAACGGATAAACATTAACAAAAGTTTCAGCAGTAGTAATACATCCGGTATTTGGGTCGGTAGCAGTAACTACAAAAGTAGCAGACGATGGAGGATTTACGGTTATTATTTGACCATTGTCGCCTGTACTCCATGCATAAGTATAATCGTTGTTTGAGCTATTGGCTGTTAGGGTAACCGCACTGTTTGCACAAACATCACTTGCTGAGCTGTTAATAGAAACAGGCGGTGCAGGAGTAATGGTTGCTACAATCTGATCGCGTGAACCAGAACAGAATGTAGTTACATCCCAATTATAAAAATACATACGTGTACCGCCAGTAATGTTGTTGCCGTTAAAAGTATTACCTGTTATGCTAAAACCGTTAGCGCTATATGGATATGCATATGTACCAGATCCTCTGTATATAGCTAAATCGTAATAGAGCATCCATCCTGTTGCATTAGCTGGAACAAAGAAATCTAAATTTAATGTCTTTTTAGTTGTTGTAGAAATATCACCGCTTGTAATAGTAAACGAACGACCGTTTACTACTTGCCCTAGATTATTAACAAGCACAACATTAAGTGTGCCGGCAGTTGAAGGATAAATATCAACTGAATTAATAACAGCAGCACTTGTTGTAGCAAAGTACATTCCATAATTTCCATAAGAAGCAAAAGCAGAAGGTATATCGCTGATAGGACCTAAATTGAAGGTTAAATTTTCAATAATAGGTTCTACATAATAATCTTCAGTTGCGGTTAATAAAGGAGTAATAAATGAATTTCCTGAAGCGATTGGATATACTGCATTTAATGAATCGTACCATAAAATAGTACTTCCACTATTGGCAGTTGCGCTAAGCGTAATGGTACCTTGTCCACAAGCACTTCCAGGTGTGGTTGAGGTAATGGTCGGATTATTTACCATTACGAGTGTTTGTTCTTGAATACAAGTATTACCACCAACCGAAGCGGTCCATTGGTAATAAGTATTACTATTTAAAATGCCTGAACTATAAGTAAATCCATTTGCACCTGATATGTCAGTATAGGAGTTGCCATCGGCAGATTCAGCAAATTGGAAAGTTGCAGTTCCAAAACCTGTGGTGGGCGTTACAGTTAATACGGTACTTCCGGATAGACAAATATTAGAGGGACTCGCGGTTAAAGTTACACTGGCAGGTAAAACGGTAATGTAAACCGTATCGGTAGCACCACATTCGGTAGTTGTGTTGTAAGCATTGCAAACAAATTGATAGGTACCTGCTACATTAGTTTTCATGTAAACTTGTTGGTTATTGCCACCCGTATAAGGACTTGTACAAGCTGCATCAGTAAATAGATTGGTGTTAGGTAACCATGTAAATTGGTTATAATTGCTTGCACCGGCAGTTACTTCAAGTAATTTTACTTCGTTATTACATACCGTAGCATCGGATGTAATGGTAATTGGAGTAGAAGAACTTACAGTTGCTGTAACAGCAATGCGTGGACTAGAACAAATTGCTTGACCGTTAATTATAAATTTAGGTCTCTTGTTTTGCGTTGCAGTTGCTAATGTTGTAGCACAAAGTGTGCTTGCAGGGGTATTATCAACTCTATAATAAGCTTGAGCAGCATAAGTAGTATTATCGTATTTTACAGTAGCACTTGTGCCTCCAGCATTATTATTACTCCAGCAAAATTCTACTACTAAATTAGATATACCATCCCAATTGTAAGGAGTTGTAAAAGTTATTGTATTAATGCCAGTATTAAGCGTATAAGCCGGGTTTGAATATACATTGGTTAAGCCACTTTCGAATGTAGTTGTTAAAGCATTATTGCTGGTAGCACCGATGCTAAAATTAAAATCTTGATAGGTTGTGCCATTGGCTACTACATCGAAAGCTAATGAATTAATAGTTCCAGCAGAAAATCCAGCAGCTTGTAGTTCTGAAGCGAGAATTAAATATTGCGATTTTAGACCACCATAAAAATGATAAAATGGACTTTCATAACTTGTACTAGTTGTAGAGCCAGTACCAACAGTAGCAACTGCTGGATTTGTGGTTTCAGCAGCTACATAATAATTGGTTGTTGAAGCAATAATAGGAGTAGTAAAGGGCGAACCAGTTCCTACTAAGTTGCCTCCGGTTGGTGCATCGTACCAATTGATCGTTGAGCCTGCTGTGGCAGTTGCTTCTAAATTGGCTTGACCTGCTCCGCATATAGCATCGGGGGTTGTGGTTAAAATTTTGTTAGCAAAATCGACAAAAATAGGGGTCGAACTTACTGTAACCGGTCCGTTAGCACAAGTTACATCGCACATAAAATAGGTGGGTTCGGTAATGGTATAGTTGTTTACGGTAGCACTTGTGGCTGATGGCATATCGGTATAATTTGTACCATCAGTCGATTTTTTCCATTGATAAGTAATGCCTGTTCCGGGAACTGCATTTTCTAAACTTAAGTTAATAGCGTCGTTAAAACAAACACTGGTATTGCTAGCTACAGTGTTGCCGGGTGTGGGAGTGGTACATGTAAAATTAGCTACTCCGTTAAACTCATCAGCACCCATATCGGGAGCAATACCCGTACCTGCATATCCAGTACTACCTTGACGAATATCACCTTCTGCATCGGTATCAATACCTGGAATGGGTTGACCACCACTTTCAATCCCCGTACTTACAGTTGTTTGAATATGTAGATCGTAAGGATGAGTAATGGTATTTACAAATGGTGGCATATTGCTTATTGAAGCTGTTTCTCTAGGTGATACGGCTGTTTGAAAATCGCCAATGGTTTGGTAAGCATTGGTCCCATCGTAATATATTAAATTATTGGCAGAGGGAGTACCTGCATAAAACAAGTTGTTGTTACTTTGAGGAACGTATTTAGCCAAAGCCGTTTCGGCTCTTTGGAGAGCTACACAGCGTCCAGTACCGTTAGGAGTACTATTATTTACAAATATATTATTAACAAGTTTTACATTGGCAGGGGTAGTTGAAACATACAAGGCAGCAGTTGAAAAATCTACTCCGGTTGAGGTTGCATCTAAATAAATAGTATTGTAATATAAATTTACATTAGTACCATTAATAGCAGCAATACCGGCTACCGAAGGTGTAGTAGATGAAGCACTGGGAGTATATAATTCGGTAATTACATTGTTATATACACTAATATTTGTACCTGCTGAAATTGAAATACCGCCTACTGTTGAACTTGTACCACCAGCACTTATACCCGATATGATGTTATTATAAACATTAGAAACAGCATTGGTTCCCGAAGCAGTAATGTTAATAGCGTTAATGGAGCCTGATGATGTAGATAATGCAGCAATAAAGTTATTGTAAGTATTTGCTAATGTAGAATTTGTACCACCTGCTGTGATCCCAGTAATCGCAGCACCATTGCTAATGGTTTGTAAAATATTGTTGAAAATATGGTGAATGCCATAAGCGGTATAAATACAAGTAATAGCACTTGTTCCACCGGTTATGTTCTGAAATGAATTGTTCGAATAGATTTTTGTGGGAGCGCCTCCATCAGCGTCGTAAAAGCCATAAAAGCTCGTAGCTCCTGTTAAGCTTATATTATGAAATATATTATGATCGAATGTTTTTACCACACCTGCAGGGCTTGAGGCATTACTGTAATAGCCATATACCGTACCACCTGCAACGTTTTTGTTTATTTGAATATCGTTGTTATTGGCAGTTACAGTACCGGAGGTTGGCATGGTATTGTTAGCATAAATAGCAGCTACAGTACCGGTTGTATTAGGAGTTAGTTGAAAAATATTTCCATTGAAATATTCATTAAGCGAAGCACTTTGTTGATAAATACCATAAGCAACAGCTGAACTTGCAACAGTACTGTTTAAGTAATTTATAGTATTTCCATTTACATTGGTAGTGAACTGTGCATTTAAGTTGTCTAAATGAATACCATAAGTGGCTGTGCTTGTTCCATTTGTTAAACTTATAGTATTATAATTGTAGGTATTTACATAAGTTCCGGTTGTAGGTAAAGTTCCGGTATTATTATGATAAATACCACGAAGTGTACCAGCCGTACTTGTACCATTGCAAGTAATGGTATTGGTGTTTACAGTTACATTTAAGCAATTATTAATATAAATACCATTAACCGATCCACTAACTGAAACATAAGAAGAAAATGTTCCTGTTCTACCAAAGGTAATAGTATTATTATTTACTTGAACATCAGTAGCCATGTATGCTGTTGTTGGAGAGCCTACTAAAACAATACCAAGGTTTACGCTTGAAATGGTATTATGATTAATATTCAAATAGCTAAAAGCACCTGTTTGAGCTGTAATGTCAGCTGTACTTGTCATATTTGTTGATGTATGGCGGCTGTTAGCATAAATACCAAAAGCATTTTGATAGGCTGCACCAAGTGTAATGTCGTTGTTTTGAATGGTACAGTGTTGAGGACCATCGGTTGTCGATGCATAAAACAATGCAACACCAAATTCAGTCATGTTATTGCTTGATGCTGTTGTTGTTGTATTAGCAGCGTTTTCTTGCATAACAAAACCATCGATGGTAATGTAGTCGCCACCAATAATCTTAAAGAAAGCATCGTTTAAAGCACCTACAGTTAATGAGGCAGACGATGTAATGGTATTCCCATTACCTTTAATTAAAATAGGACTGTTAGGAGTACCGGAAGCAGTAATTGAATACCCGCCCGATGGAGCGGTTTCGGGATTGCCTGCAGTAAGCTCAATAGTAACTCCGCCAGGACCTACACCCTGAGTGTTTAAATCGGTAATCGCATCCGCAAGGGTTGCATAATCGCCGGGAATTGTTTTGGTTCCCGTAAGCTGCCCAAAGGTAAAGGTTACCCAGAGCAACATCATGGTTGTAAAAAATAAACGTTTCATATTCATTTAGTTTAGTTAATAAT